>DASZRO010000084.1 GCA_035550055.1 Mycobacteriales bacterium
CGATCGGGATGACACCGATCGGCTGGCCCGGCTGCTTGTTCTGGACGGCGGACACGTAGCCACGGCCGCGCTCGACGGTGAACTCGATCTCGAGCTTGCCCTTCGAGTTCAGCGTGGCGATGTGCAGGTCCGGGTTGTGGATCTCGACACCGGCCGGCGGCGCGATGTCGGCCGCGGTGACCGCGCCGGGACCCTGCTTGCGCAGGTACATCACGACCGGCTCGTCGTGCTCGCTGGAGACGACGAGGTTCTTGATGTTGAGGATCAGGTCGGTGACGTCCTCCTTGACGCCCGCCACCGTCGAGAACTCGTGGAGGACATCAGCGATCCGCAGCGACGTGACAGCCGCGCCGGGGATGGAGGAGAGCAAGGTACGACGCAGCGAGTTGCCCAGCGTGTAGCCGAAGCCCGGCTCGAGCGGCTCGATGACGAAGCGCGAGCGACTGTCGTCGATCGGCTCCTCGGTCAACGTGGGGCGCTGTGCAATGAGCAATGTGAACCTCTTTAGTCAGGGACGACCGCTATATGACGTCCATGGGGTTTCTCGCCGCCGATTTTCTCGCTTCGCTCGAAAATCACCGTCGAGGGAAAATCAACCACCTACTTCGAGTAAAGCTCCACAATGAGTTGTTCCTGGACCTGGGTGTCGATCACCTGGCGGGCCGGCATCGAGTGCACGAGGATGCGCATCCGGTTCGAGATCACTTCGAGCCACGCCGGCACCGGCCGCTCGCCGGCCTCGGCACGCGCGATCACGAACGGCGTGAGCTCGACCGAGCCCGGCCGAACCTCGATGATGTCGTTCTCCTCGACCAGGTAGCTCGGGATGTCGACCTTGTGACCGTTGACCAAGAAGTGGCCGTGCTTCACGAGCTGGCGGGCCATGTCGCGGCTGTGCGCGAACCCGGCCCGGAAGACGACGTTGTCGAGCCGGCGCTCGAGCAGCTGCAGCAGGTTGTCGCCGGTCTTGCCGGGACGCCGGTTGGCCTCCTCGTAGTAACGGCGGAACTGCTTCTCGAGCACGCCGTAGATGCGGGCGCACTTCTGCTTCTCACGCATCTGCAGCAGGTACTCGCTGTCCTTGCTTCGGCCACGCCCGTGCTCACCCGGCGGGTAGGGGCGGATCTCGATCGGGCACTTGGCGGACTCGCACTTCGAGCCCTTGAGGAACAGCTTCGTCTTCTCGCGACGGCACCGTTTGCAATCAGGCCCCGTATACCTAGCCATCAGATCTTTCCTTCGCTTTTCGGGGCCCCTGCGGAAACGTGAGCGAAGCGAACGTTTTCGTGGGGCATTCAGACACGCCGCCGCTTCGGGGGACGGCAGCCGTTGTGCGGCGCCGGGGTTACGTCGGAGATGGTGCCTACCTCCAGGCCAGTCGCTTGCAGTGAACGAATCGCGGTCTCGCGGCCGGAGCCCGGACCCTTGACGAAGACGTCGACCTTGCGCATGCCGTGCTCCTGCGCGCGGCGAGCAGCGGCTTCGGCCGCCATCTGCGCGGCGTACGGCGTGGACTTGCGAGAGCCCTTGAAGCCGACCTGGCCGGCACTGGCCCAGCTGACCACGTTGCCCATCGGGTCGGTGATCGAAACGATCGTGTTGTTGAACGTGCTCTTGATGTGCGCGTGGCCGTGCGCGATGTTCTTCTTCTCCTTGCGGCGGACCTTCTTCGCCGCGGCCTTCTTCGCTGCAGGAGGCATCTACTTTGCCTCCCCATGAACAGAGCGCATTACTTCTTCCCTGCCTTCTTCTTGCCGGCCACGGTCTTGCGCGGACCCTTACGGCCACGGGCATTGGTGTGGGTGCGCTGACCGCGGACCGGGAGGCCACGACGGTGGCGGATGCCCTGGTAGCAGCCGATCTCGATCTTGCGGCGGATGTCGGCGGCAACCTCGCGTCGGAGGTCGCCCTCGATGCGGTAGTTGGCCTCGATCCAGTCACGCAGCTTGACCAGGTCTTCGTCGGTCAGGTCGCGGACGCGGGTGTCGGGGCTGACGCCGGTCTCGGCCAGCGTCTGGAGCGCACGGGTGCGCCCGATGCCAAAGATGTAGGTGAGCGCGACCTCGATCCGCTTGTCGCGGGGAAGGTCGACGCCAACGAGGCGTGCCATACGGGGCGTTACTCCTTGTCGTTCGCGGTGGTCTCCCGCGTCACCGTCCCGATCGCCCGATCGGGCCCCAGCCATCCGCGCCGGGGGTACTGCCACTGTGTGGGATTCAACTCAGTGTCGGATTCAACCCAGGGCAGGTGGTGCGCGCTCGCTTGGTGGCTACTAGCCCTGCCGCTGCTTGTGCCGCAGGTTCTCGCAGATCACCATGACCCGGCCATGACGGCGGATCACCTTGCACTTGTCACACATCTTCTTGACGCTCGGCTTGACCTTCACGGTCTTTCTCCTACTTGTACCGGTAGACGATTCGACCGCGGGACAGGTCGTACGGCGACAGCTCAACCACGACCCGGTCTTCGGGGAGGATCCGAATGTAGTGCTGGCGCATCTTGCCACTGATGTGGGCCAAGACCTTGTGACCATTGGCGAGCTCGACGCGGAACATGGCGTTCGGCAACGGCTCGACAACGCGCCCCTCGATCTCGATGGCGCCTTCCTTCTTCGGCATGTCCTCCGCAAATCCCAGGTGTGTCAGTTGGGTTGTCGTACTTGCAGCCACGAAGCCGCAGGCCAACGAAAGAGTCTACGGGAGCGTGTCGCGCCACACAAACCGCGCGATGTGAGATAGCGGCTAGGCGGATGTGGCCAGGCCGGACAGGGCGGCGAGACGGTCGCGTCCGCCGTCGATCGCGGTCAGCACCCAGGGGCCTTCCTCGGTCATGGTGAACGAGTGTTCGAAGTGGGCCGAGCGCGACCCGTCCGCCGTCACGACGGTCCAGCCGTCGTCGAGCACTCGGGTGAGCCGGCTGCCGAGGTTGACCATCGGCTCGACCGCTAGCGCCAGGCCTTCGACGAGCTCGGGCCCCTTGCCCATCCGCGGTCCGACGAAGTTGTGGACCTGCGGGTCCTGGTGCATCTCGGTGCCGATGCCGTGTCCGACGTACTCCTCGACGATCCCCCAGCTGCCACCGTGCGGATGGGGCTGGGAGCGGATGTAGCCCTCGATCGCCCGGGAGATGTCGACGAGCCGGCGGCCGAGCAGGCCCGCCGCAATGCCGTGCCACAACGACTCCTCGGTCACCCGCAGCAGCTCGAGCTGGTCGGCCGGCACCTCGCCGACCGGCACGGTGATCGCCGCGTCGCCGTGATAGCCCTCGACGACCGCGCCGAAGTCGATCGACACGATGTCGCCGTCGTTGAGCACCGTCTGCTTCGACGGGATGCCATGAACGATCTGGTCGTTCACCGATGTGCAGACCGTCGCCGGGAAGCCGTGGTAGCCGAGGAAGTTCGACGTGGCGCCCGCCTTCGCCAGGCAGTCCCGGGCGATCTCGTCGAGATCCGCGGTCGTCATGCCGGGCCGCACCGAGTCACGCAGTGTCGCCAGCGTGTTGCCCACCACGAGGCCCGCCCGTCGCATGAGCGCGATCTCGTCACGAGACTTGATCTGGATCATCGGGGCACGCCTCCTCCAGCGACTCATCGACAGTAGTGCTCTCGTGTCCGGCACTAACCCCGGGCGAAGGGGCGAAGCGCGGCCGAGGCGCGGTCCGTCACGTCGTCGACCGGCCCCATCGCGTCGATCCCGACCAGGATCCCGCGCTCTGCGTAGTAGCCGACGAGCGGCGCGGTCTGCTCGTAGTAGACCTCGAGGCGATGGCGGATGGTGTCCGGCTTGTCGTCGTCGCGCTGGAACAGCTCGCCGCCGCAGTTGTCGCAGACGCCTTCGGTGGTGGGCGGGTCGAAGTCCACGTGCCAGATGTGCCCGCAGGACCGGCAGGTACGACGACCCGACAGCCGGCGAACCACTTCGTCGTCGTCGACGACGAGCTCGAGGACCACATCGAGCTTGGTGCCCATCTCGGCGAGGATCTCGTCGAGCTGGCCGGCCTGCGGCACGGTCCGCGGGAACCCGTCGAGCAGGAACCCGCGCTCGGTGTCCTTCTCGGCGAGGCGGTCGCGCACCATCGCGACGGTCACCTCGTCAGGGACGAGGTCGCCCTTGTCCATGTACTCCTTGGCCTGCTTGCCCAGCGGAGTGCCCTGGCTGACGTTCGCCCGGAAGATGTCGCCCGTCGAGATCTGGGGTACGGCGAGGTGCGCAGCGACGTACTGAGCCTGCGTCCCCTTGCCGGCCCCGGGCGGGCCTACGAGGACCAGCCTCACTAGCGAAGAAATCCTTCGTAATTGCGGAGCATGAGCTGGCTCTCGATCTGTTTCGAGGTGTCCAGCCCGACGCCCACCAGGATGAGGATCGACGTACCACCGAACGGGAATGCCTGGTTGGCACCCGCCGCCGAGCCGCCTGGCAGGTAGTGCAAGGCCAGGATCGGCAGCACCGCAATCGCGGTGAGGTACAGCGACCCCGGCAAGGTGATCCGGGACAGCACGTACTCGAGGTACTCCGCGGTCGGCCGGCCCGGCCGGATGCCCGGGATGAAGCCGCCGTACTTGCGCATGTTGTCGCTGACCTCGACCGGGTTGAACGTGATCGCGACGTAGAAGTAGGTGAAGAAGATCGTCAGCAGCGCATAGGTGATGACGTAGACGTAGTTCGGGTTGTTCGGGTTGAAGTACGTCGTGACGAAGTTCTCGAAGCCCGCGTTGGACGTCCAGATCTGGCCGAGCAACTGCGGGAGATAGAGCAGCGACGAGGAGAAGATCACCGGGATCACGCCGGCCTGGTTGACCTTCAGCGGGATGTAGGTCGAGGTGCCGCCGTACATCCGCCGGCCGATCATGCGCTTGGCGTACTGCACCGGGATGCGGCGCTGACCCTGCTCCATGAACACGATCGCGACGATGATCAGTACGCCGATCAGCAGCACGATCGTGAACGCCGTGGCGCCCTTCTCCTGCAGGATGGCGCTGCCCTGGCTCGGGAACCGGGCCGCGATCGAGGTGAAGATCAGCAGCGACATGCCGTTGCCGATCCCGCGGTCGGTGATGAGCTCGCCGAACCACATGATGACCGCGGTGCCCGCCGTCATCGCGATGACCAGCGTCACGATGCGGAACACCGACGTGGAGTGCAGCAGCGGGATCTGGTTGCCGGCGCTGTCGGTGCACTGGAGCAGGCGGCCGCTGCGCGCCAGCGCCACGATGCCCGTCGACTGCAGGATCGCGAGTGCGACCGTGAGGTAGCGGGTGTACTGCGTGATCTTGTTCTGGCCGCTCTGCCCCTGGTCCTTGAGTCGTTCGAGACGAGGGATCACCACGACGAGCAGCTGCAAGATGATGCTGCTGGTGATGTAGGGCATGATGCCCAGCGCGAACACGGTCAACTGGAGCAGCGCGCCACCGCTGAACAGGTTGATCAGCGCGAGGACCGAGCTGTTCTTCTGCAGCTGGAGGCACTCGTGGACGTTGTGGTAGTCCACGCCCGGAGCGGGCAGAGTCGAACCGAACCGGAACAGCGCCAGGATCGCGAGCGTGAACAGCAGCTTTTTGCGCAGGTCCGGCGTGCGGAAGGCCCTGCCGAAAGCGGTGAGCACGGCTCCTCCTCCTGAGACGGATCAGCGCGGATCGGCGCGGACTGGGCGGTTCGGTCGCGGTTGACGGGTAGGTCGGCGGAGCAACCTGCTGACCGCCGACTGTACCCGTTCGCTACAGCGCGGTGGCCGTGCCTCCGGCCGCGACGATCTTGTCGCGGGCCGACTGCGAGAACGCGTGAGCGCGAACCGTCAGCGCAACACTGATCTCACCCGCCCCAAGAACCTTCACCAGTTCGCCCTTGCGGACCGCGCCACGCGTGGCGAGAACCTCGGGATCGACCTCGCCGCCGGCCGGGAACAGCTCGGCGAGCTTGGCGAGGTTGACGACCTGGTACTCGGTCCGGAACGGGTTGGTGAAGCCCTTGAGCTTCGGTACCCGCATGTGGAACGGCATCTGGCCGCCCTCGAAGGCCGCGGGCACCTGGTAGCGGGCCTTGGTGCCCTTGGTGCCACGACCGGCGGTCTTGCCCTTCGAGCCCTCGCCACGTCCGACGCGGGTCTTCGGAGTGTGCGCGCCCGGCGCGGGGCGCAGGTGATGGACTTTCAGCGTCATCGCGCCTCGACCTCCTCGACGTTGACGAGGTGGGCGACCGTACGGACCATGCCCCGAACCTCGGGACGGTCCTCGTGCACCACGACGTCACGAATCCGCTTGAGACCGAGCGTGCGCAGGGTCTCGCGCTGGCTGTGCGTGCCGCCGATCGGCGACCGCGTCTGGGTGATCTTCAGCCGGGACATCAGGCACCGACCCCGGCAGCGCGCGCCCGCAGCATCGCGGCGGGTGCGACGTCCTCGATCGGCAGGCCGCGGCGCGCCGCGATCTCCTCGGGGCGGTGCAGGTCCTTCAGCGCCGCCACGGTCGCGTGGACGATGTTGATCGGGTTCGACGAGCCGAGCGACTTCGACAGGACGTCGTGGATTCCGGCGCACTCCAGCACGGCACGCACCGGGCCGCCGGCGATGACGCCGGTACCGGGGGAAGCCGGCTTGAGGAGCACGACACCGGCCGCGTCCTCACCCTGGACCGGGTGCGGGATCGAGCCCTGGATGCGCGGTACGGCGAAGAAGTGCTTCTTGGCCTCCTCGACACCCTTGGCGATCGCCGCGGGCACCTCCTTGGCCTTGCCGTAGCCGACACCGACCTGACCGTCGCCGTCGCCGACGACCACCAGGGCGGTGAAGCTGAACCGGCGGCCACCCTTCACGACCTTGGCGACCCGGTTGATCGCCACAACCCGCTCGAGGTACTGGCTCGCGGGAGCGCCACCGCGGTCGTTACGGCCGCCGTCGCGACGCTCGCGCCGGTCGCCACCACCGCCGGCACCGCCGCCCGCAGCTCCGGCACCGCCGGGACCACGTCGCTGAGGACCTGGCATCAGTGTCCTCCGTCCGAAGTTGGGCGCACAGATCCGGCGATCCAGGCGTGCGCTCGCAAGGCGGAGGAGGAGGTCATAGCGGCGCTATGACCGACGACGACAACGCAGCGAGCGTGCGGCTGGGCGTCGGAGATGGCGCATGAACTTCGGACGGCGGGCACTAAAACTCCAATCCAGCTTCGCGCGCCGCGTCGGCGAGCGCTGCGATCCGGCCGTGGTAGCGGTTGCCGCCACGGTCGAAGACGACCTTGCCGATGCCGGCTGCACCGGCACGCTCGGCCACGAGCTTGCCGACCTGCGCCGCTCGGGCCTTCTTGTCGCCCGTGGCCCCTCGGATGCCCTCGTCGAGGGTCGAGGCCGACACCAGGGTACGGCTCGCCGTGTCGTCGACGATCTGCACCGAGATGTGGCGAGTGGAACGGGTCACGACCATGCGCGGACGCGCCGGCGTGCCGCTCACCTTCTTCCGCACCCGAAGGTGACGGCGGGCGCGCGAGGTGCGCCGCTGCTCGGAAACGCGGGAGCCTGTCATTCGGGGCCCCCGCAGAATCGTGGAGCGATAGCGGAGCAATTTCGTGGGGTGTTCATTACTTGCCAGCCTTTCCGGCCTTGCGGCGGACGACCTCGCCGGCGTAGCGCACGCCCTTGCCCTTGTACGGCTCGGGCTTGCGGATCTTTCGGATGTTGGCGGCGACCTCGCCCACCTTCTGCTTGTCGATGCCCGACACGACGAAGCGGGTCGGCGACTCGACGGCGAAGGCGATGCCGTCCGGGGCCGCGACGGGGACCGGGTGGCTGAAGCCGAGCGCGAACTCGAGGTCCTTGCCCTTGGCCTGCACGCGATACCCGGTGCCGACGATCTCCAGCGTCTTGGAGAACCCGTCGGTGACCCCGACGACCATGTTGCTCACCAGCGTGCGGGTCAGCCCGTGGCGGGCCTTGCTGTCACGCTCGTCGTTGGGGCGCTGCACGAGCAGCTCGCCGTCGGACTGCTCGACGGTGATCGGCTCGACGATCGTGTGCTTCAGCTCACCCTTCGGGCCCTTCACGGTGATGTCGCGACCGCTGATCGTGACCTCGACGCCGGAGGGGACAGGGATCGGAAGTCGTCCGATTCGGCTCATCTCATGCCTCCCGTCACCAGACGTAGGCGAGGACTTCCCCGCCTACCCCGGACTTGGCACACTGCCGGTCGGTCCGCAGACCACCGCTGGTCGAGATGATGGCGACGCCGAGACCGCCGAGCACTCGCGGCAGGTTGGTCGCCTTCGCGTAGACGCGCAGGCCCGGCTTGCTCACCCGCTTGATGCCCGCGATCGAGCGCTCCCGGTTCGGGCCGAACTTCAGGGTCAGGGTGAGCACCTTGGCCGGCGCGTGCTTCACCGACGGGTCCGGGTCCTGGACGCTCCACCCGGCGATGTAGCCCTCCTGCTGGAGGATCTCGGCGATGTGCACCTTGATCGAAGAGTGGGGCATCGACACGGTGTCGTGGTACGCCGAGTTGGCGTTGCGCAGACGAGTGAGCATGTCTGCGATCGGGTCGGTCATTGTCATTTCTCGCGTGAGCCTTTCTCGCTTCGCTCGAAACGCCCCCGCGAGGGAGACATCCGAGCTGGTTCGAGTAGTTGTGCAGCTACCAGCTGCTCTTGGTGATGCCGGGGAGCTCGCCGGCGTGGGCCATCTGACGTACGCAGATCCGGCACAGGCCGAACACGCGATACACCGCGCGCGAACGACCGCAACGCGAGCAGCGGGTGTAGCCGCGTACCGCGAACTTGGGCTTGCGGGCCGCCTTCGCGCGCAGTGCCTTGGTTGCCATCTCTAGTTCTCCTTGAAGGGGAAGCCCAGGGCGCGCAGGAGCGCACGGCCTTCGTCGTCGGTCCGGGCACTCGTCACGAGCGTGATGTCCATGCCACGCGGGCGGTCGATCGAGTCCGGGTCGATCTCGTGGAACATCGACTGCTCGTTGAGACCGAAGGTGTAGTTGCCGTTGCCGTCGAGCTTGCGCCCGTCCAGCCCACGGAAGTCACGAATGCGCGGCAGCGCCACCGACAGCAGCCGGTCGACGAACTCCCACATCCGGTCGCCGCGCAGCGTGACGTGCGCGCCGATCGGCATGCCCTCGCGCAGCTTGAACTGGGCGATCGACTTGCGGGCCCGCGCGACCGCCGGACGCTGGCCCGTGATCAGGGTGAGGTCGCGGACCGCGCCCTCGATCAGCTTGCCGTCCTTCGCGGCGTCGCCGACGCCCATGTTGACCTTGACCTTGACCAAGGTCGGCACCTGCATGACGTTCGAGTACTCGAACTGCTCACGCAGTGAGGCGACGATCTCGTCGCGGTAGCGCTGCTTGAGCCGCGGGACGGCCCTCTCAGCGGTGGTTGACGTCATGTCGTCGTACTCCTCAGATGTCCTGGTCGCACTTGCGGCACACCCGGACGCTGCGGCCTTCTTCGTCCTTGCGGTAACCGATGCGGGTCGGCTTGCCGCACTGGGGGCAGACGACCTGCACGTTGCTCACGTGAATCGGCGCCTCCTGGTGGACGATGCCGCCCTCCTGCGCACCGCGCTGCGTGGTCTGGATCTTGCTGTGCTTGGTCGCCCGGTTGACGCCCTCGACGATGAGCTTCGAGGTCTTCGGCGACGTGACGAGCACCTTGCCCTCGGCGCCGCGGTCCTTGCCGCTGCGCACGCGGACGGTGTCGCCCTTCTTCACGAACAGTCCGGCCATGGCTACAAGACCTCCGGGGCGAGGGAGATGATCCGCATGAACCGCTTGTCGCGGAGCTCCCGGCCGACCGGCCCGAAGATGCGGGTGCCGCGCGGGTCCCCGCCGTCGCGGATCAGCACGGCGGCGTTCTCGTCGAAGCGGATGTACGACCCGTCGGGGCGCCGGCGGGACTTGGTGGTACGAACGATGACCGCCTTGACGACGTCACCCTTCTTCACGCCCGCGCCCGGCAGCGCGTCCTTGACGGTGCCGACGATGATGTCGCCGATGCTCGCGTAGCGCCGGCCGGAGCCGCCGAGCACGCGAATGCACAGCAGCTCCTTGGCGCCGGTGTTGTCGGCGACGCGGAGACGGCTTTCCTGCTGGATCATGTCGGGCCTACTTCGCCTTCTCGAGGATCTCGACGACGCGCCAGCGCTTCGTCGCCGACAGCGGGCGGGTCTCCATCAGCAGGACGCGGTCGCCGACGCCAGCGGTGCTCGCCTCGTCGTGCGCCTTCACCTTGCGGGTGCGGCGGATCGTCTTGCCGTACAGCGGGTGCTGGACGCGGTCTTCGACCTCGACCGTCACGGTCTTGGTCATCTTGTCGCTGACCACGTAGCCCTCGCGGGTCTTGCGGAACCCGCGATTCGACGTCTGGCTCGTTGCTTCGCTCATCGTTTCCTCACTCACCGACCGGCCCGGTCGCGGTCGGGGCGGTGGTCAGCCCCAGCTCGCGCTCACGCATGACGGTGTAGATGCGGGCGATGTCACGCCGCACGGTCTGCAGTCGCTTGTTGTTGTCCAGCTGCCCGGTCGCCGACTGGAAGCGAAGGTTGAACAGCTCTTCCTTGGACTCCTTGAGCTTGGTGACCAGCTCGTCGTCCTCGAGGCCACGCAGCTCGACGGCTGCGGTTCCGGCTGCCATTACGCCTCACCCACTTCGCGGGTCACGATGCGGCACTTCATCGGCAGCTTGTGGATCGCGCGGGTCAGCGCCTGGCGAGCCGTTGCCTCGTTCGGGTAGGACAGCTCGAACATCACCCGGCCCGGCTTCACGTTGGCCACCCACCACTCCGGCGAGCCCTTGCCGGAACCCATGCGGGTCTCGGCCGGCTTCTTCGTCAGCGGGCGGTCGGGGTAGATGTTGATCCACACCTTGCCGCCACGACGGATGTGACGGGTGATCGCGATACGAGCGGACTCGATCTGGCGGTTCGTGACGTACGCCGGCTCGAGCGCCTGGATGCCGTACTCGCCGAACGTCACGCGGGTGCCGCCCTTGGCCGCGCCGGCGCGCTTCGGGTGATGCTGCTTGCGGTGCTTGACCCGCCTCGGGATCAACATGGCTTACGCCTCTTCCGTCGTGGTCTCGGCGGCGGTCGCCTCGGCCGTGGCCTCGGTCGCTGCCTCAGGCGCGGTCTCGACGGCGACACCACCGGTCGGCTCCTCGGTCGGTTCGACCGTGGTGGCCTCGGCGGCCGGAACGTCTGCGGCTGCCGATGCGCCCGGACCACCGTTGACGGCAGCACTGGCAGCGGTCGACGGCCGGTCACGGCGCGGCCGGCGGTTGCGCTGGTCGCGGGCCCGCAGCGCGGCCGCCGCGGCAGCCTCCTCGCGGGTCATGACCTCGTCGCCGGTGTAGATCCAGACCTTCACGCCGATCCGGCCGAAGGTGGTGCGCGCCTCGTAGAAGCCGAAGTCGATGTTCGCGCGCAGCGTGTGCAGCGGGACCCGGCCCTCGCGGTAGAACTCCGACCGGCTCATCTCGGCGCCGCCGAGGCGCCCGCCGCACTGCACCCGAATGCCCTTCGCGCCGCTCTTCATCGCCGACTGCATCGCCTTGCGCATCGCGCGGCGGAAGCTCACCCGGCTCGACAGCTGCTCGGCCACGCCCTGCGCGACGAGCTGCGCGTCGATCTCGGGGTTCTTCACCTCGAGGATGTTGAGGTTCACGTGCTTGTTCGTGAGCTTCTCGAGGTCGCCTCGGATCCGGTCGGCCTCCGCGCCGCGACGGCCGATGACGATGCCCGGCCGGGCGGTGTGGATGTCGACGTTGACCCGGTCACGGGTGCGCTCGATCTCGACCCGGCTGATCCCGGCACGCTCCATGCCCTTGGTGAGCAGGCGACGGATCGCGACGTCCTCCGCGACGTAGTCGCGGTAGAGCTTGTCGGCGTACCAGCGGCTCTTGTGGCGGGTGGTGATGCCCAGCCGGAAGCCGTTGGGGTTGACCTTCTGACCCATCAGCGTGCCTTCCTGTGGGGACCGCCCGGAAGGGCCGCCTCCGAGTCGTGCGGTGCGACGACGATCGTGATGTGCGAGGTGCGCTTGCGGATCCGGTAGGCCCGGCCTTGCGCCCGCGGGCGGAACCGCTTCAGCGTCGGGCCCTCGTCGACGTAGGCCTCGATGACCACCAGGTCGTCGGGGTCGAGCCGCAGGTTGCGAACGTGGGCGAGGTGCTCGGCGTTGGCGATGGCGGAGTTCAGGACCTTGCCGACCGGCTCGGCCGCGGCGTGCGGGTCGAAGCGGACGAGCGCCTGCGCCTCGGCGGCGGGCAGGCCGCGCACCAGGTCGATCACGCGACGCGTCTTCGACGGCGCCATCGACACGTGCTTGGCGGTCGCCTTGCCGATGACCTCGTCGTTGAGGACGTCAGCCACGACGGGACCTCCGCTCGTCCTTCACGTGACCGCGGAACGTGCGCGTCGGGGCGAACTCGCCGAGCTTGTGCCCGACCATCGCCTCGGTGACGAAGACCGGGACGTGCTTGCGGCCGTCGTGCACCGCGATGGTGTGACCGAGCATCGTCGGCACGATCATCGAGCGGCGCGACCAGGTCTTGATCACGTTCTTGGTGCCCTTGTCGTTCTGGGCGTCCACCTTCTTGGCCAGGTGGTCGTCCACGAACGGGCCCTTTTTGAGACTGCGTGGCATCTGCGTCTACTCCTAGCGCCGCTTCGTGGCCTTGCGGCGGCGGACGATCATGCGGTCGCTTTCCTTGTTCGCCTGACGGGTACGGCCCTCGGGCTTACCCCACGGGCTGACCGGGTGACGGCCGCCGGAGGTCTTGCCCTCGCCACCGCCGTGCGGGTGGTCGATCGGGTTCATGGCGACGCCGCGGACGGTCGGGCGCTTGCCCTTCCAGCGCATGCGGCCGGCCTTGCCCCAGTTGATGTTCGACTGCTCGGCGTTGCCGACCTCGCCGATCGTCGCCCGGCACCGGGCGTCGACGTTGCGGATCTCGCCGGAGGGCATCCGCAGCTGCGCCATGCCGCCGTCCTTGGCGACGAGCTGGACGCTCGCACCGGCCGAGCGGGCGATCTTCGCGCCGCCACCGGGCCGCAGCTCGATCGCGTGGACGACGGTGCCGACCGGGATGTTGCGCAGCGGCAGGTTGTTGCCCGGCTTGATGTCAGCGGAGGGACCCGACTCGATGCGGTCGCCCTGCGACAGCTTCGACGGCGCGATGATGTAGCGCTTCTCACCGTCGGCGTAGTGCAGCAGCGCGATGCGAGCGGTGCGGTTCGGGTCGTACTCGATGTGCGCGACCTTGGCCGGGACGCCGTCCTTGTCGTGGCGACGGAAGTCGATGACCCGGTAGGCGCGCTTGTGACCGCCGCCCTGGTGGCGAACCGTCACCCGGCCGTGGACGTTGCGGCCGCCCTTGCTGTGCAGCGGGCGGACCAGCGACTTCTCGGGCTCGGTGCGCGTGATCTCGACGAAGTCCGCAACGGACGAACCGCGCCGACCCGGCGTAGTGGGCTTGTACTTGCGAACGCCCATCAGACCGGCCCTCCGAACAGATCGATGCGGTCGCCCGGCGCGAGCGCGACGATCGCGCGCTTGGTCGAGTTGCGCGTCGCGAACCCGTTGCGGATCCGCTTGCGCTTGCCCGGGCGGTTCAGCGTGTTGACCGACGTGACGCGAACGTTGAACACCTGCTCCACCGCGATGCGGATCTGGGTCTTGTTCGCGTCCTCGCGGACCAGGAACGTGTACTTGCCGTCGTCGAGCAGGCCGTAGCTCTTCTCGGAGATGACCGGCCCGCGCAGGATGTCGCGCGGATCTGCGATGCGGCTCATGCGCTTGCCTCCGCTTCCTGTGAAGCCTGCTCCGTCTTCCCGCCTGCCAGGAACGCCTGGAGCGCGCCCTCGGTGAAGACCAGGTCGTCGGAGACCAGCACGTCGTAGGTGTTGAGCTGGTCGGGAGCGAGCAGGTGCACCGACGGCACGTTGCGCAGGCTCTTCCAGGTCAGGGTGTCCTCGCGCGCGACGACCACCAGCACGTGGCGGCTCGACGCGATCGCAGCCAGCGCGCTCGCGGCCGCCTTGGTCGACGGGGTGTCGCCGTCGACCAGGCCGGAGACGACGTGCAGCTTGCCGGCGCGCGCCCGGTCCGACAGCGCCGAACGCAGCGCCGCCGCCTTCATCTTCTTGGGCGTGCGCTGGGCGTACGACCGCGGCGTCGGACCGTGGACGGTGCCACCACCGGCGAACTGCGGCGCGCGGGTCGAACCCTGACGGGCGCGACCAGTGCCCTTCTGGCGGTAGGGCTTGCGGCCACCGCCACGGACCTCGCCGCGCGTCTTCGTGTCGTGGGTGCCCTGCCGCGCCGCGGCGAGCTGCGCGACGACGACCTGGTGCACGAGCGGGATGTTGACCTGTACGTCGAACACCGCGTCGGGCAGCTCGACGGAGCCGGTGACCGACCCGGTCGGCGACTTCACATCGACGGTGGCCATCAGGCGGCACCCTCTCCGGCGAGCGGCGCCTTCGCCGCGGTCCGGACCAGCACGAGCGCGCCGGTCGGGCCGGGGATCGCGCCGCGGATCAGCAGCATGCCCTTCTCGGCGTCGACCGAGTGGACTTTCAGGTTCAGCGTCGTGGTGCGCGCGCCACCGTGGCGACCGGCCATCCGCAGCCCCTTGAACACGCGAGCCGGAGTGGCGCAGGCGCCGATCGAGCCCGGCGAGCGGTGCTTGCGCTGCACGCCGTGACCGGCGCCCAGCCCGCCGAAGCCGTGACGCTTCATGACGCCGGCGAAGCCCTTGCCCTTGCTCGTTGCGACGACGTCGACGAGGGCGCCGGCCTCGAACACCTCGGCCGTCACCTCCTGGCCGACCTGGTAGGTCGAGGCGTCCGTCGTACGGATCTCGACGAGGTAGCGGCGCGGCGGGACGCCGGCCTTCTCGAAGTGACCGGTCTCGGGCTTGTTGACCTTGCGAGGGTCGACCGCGCCGAAGCCGAGCTGCACCGCGTCGTAGCCGTCACGTTCCGGCGTGCGCACCTGCGTGACCACGCACGGTCCGGCCTTGACCACCGTCACCGGGACGAGCTTGTTCGCCGCATCCCAGACCTGGGTCATCCCGAGCTTCTCGCCCAGGATGCCCTTCTGCTGTCGGATTCCCATGAGTCTCGTCAGCCCTTAAAGCTTGATTTCGATGTCTACGCCGGCAGGGAGATCGAGGCGCATCAGTGAGTCGACGGTCTTCGGCGTCGGGTCGAGGATGTCGATCAGACGCTTGTGCGTGCGCATCTCGAAGTGCTCGCGCGAGTCCTTGTACTTGTGCGGCGAACGGATCACGCAGTAGACGTTCTTCTCAGTCGGCAGCGGCACCGGACCCGCAACCTGCGCACCAGTCCTGGTCACCGTCTCCACGATCTTGCGCGCGGAGGAGTCGATGATCTCGTGGTCGTAGGCCTTGAGCCGAATGCGGATCTTCTGTCCCGCCATGGCTTGTCTTCACTGGTCCTTTGGTCGCTTGCCGCTTTGCTGCCTTCGCGTCAGCGGCCGGGTTTGTGGCCCGGCCGCTCTCGCGTCGTACTACTCGTTGATCTTGGTGACTCGACCGGCGCCGACGGTCCGGCCGCCCTCGCGGATCGCGAACCGCAGACCGTCTTCCATGGCGACCGGCTGGATCAGCTCGACCGACATCTCCGTGTT
>DASZRO010000085.1 GCA_035550055.1 Mycobacteriales bacterium
CGTCGCTAGCCACACCGTGTGCGACGAGATCCGGTTGATCTCCATCATCATGATCCGGATCAGTTGAGCTCGGGCCGGTGCCTCGATGCCGAGCAACTTCTCGACGCCGAGGCAGTAGGCCGTCTCGTTGAAGAACGGCGCCAGGTAGTCGGCCCGGGTCAGGAAGGTGACACCCTGCGTCCAGGTGCGGAACTCGGTGTTCTTCTCGATGCCGGTGTGCAGGTAGCCGATGACCGGCCGGATCTGCTGCACCGTCTCGCCTTCGAGCTCGAGCACGAGCCGGAGGACGCCGTGCGTCGAAGGGTGCTGCGGCCCCATGTTGACGACGATCCGCTCGGACTCGTTCGGGTCGACGGCGTCGACAACCTCGTCCCAGTCGCCGCCGCCGACGGTGAACACCCGGCCGTCGCCCTCGGGCGAGTTCCCGCCGTACGGGTCCTCGTCGGTGTAGGTGCTCGCGTAGTAGTCGGTCCCGCTGTCAGTGCTCATTACGCGTAGGACCTCCGCTCGTCGGGAGGGGGGACGGTGGCGCCCTTGTACTCGACCGGCACGCCGCCGAGCGGGTAGTCCTTGCGCTGCGGGTGGCCGGGCCAGTCGTCCGGCATCTCGATCCGGGTGAGCGCCGGGTGACCGTCGTACACGATCCCGAAGAAGTCCCACGCTTCGCGCTCGTGCCAGTTCGCCGTCGGGTAGACCGCGGTGACGCTCGGCACGTGCGGGTCCTCGACCGTCACCGAGACCTCGAGCCGGATCCGGCGCCGGTAGGTCATCGACAACAGGTGGTAGACCGAGTGCAGCCGGCGCCCGGTCGGGTCGTTGATGTAGTCGACGCCGGAGACCCCGGCACACATCTCGAAACGTAGCGCCGGGTCGTCACGCAGCACCTGGCAGACCTCGACGAGCGCCTCCCGCTTGATGTGCAGGGTGAGCTCGCCGCGATGGACGACGACGGCCTCGACGGCGCCGGCGAAGTCGGGGTACGCCGTTTCGAGTGCGCTGGTCGCGGCGTCGAACCACCCGCCGTACGGCTTCGGGCTCGACACGACGTGGGTGGCCTGCACCACGAGCCCGCCGAAACCCGACGTGTCGCCGAAGCCCGACGCCCCGAACATGTCACGGCGCGAGCCCTCGCTGGATTCGCTCACGCGTGGTCTCCGGGCAGGGGCGCGGCATTCGCGTACGGCGTGATCTCGACGTCGACCGGCAGGCTCTTGGAGCGGCGGGTGTCGCGCTCGATCGGCTTCTCGTACGGCGAGTTGTCGATGGCGGTCGGCTCGAGCTTGCCGGACAGCGGACCGGTCTTGATCTTGTCGTGCAGCTTGAGGATCGCGTCGAGCAGCATCTCCGGCCGCGGCGGGCAGCCGGGCAGGTACATGTCGACCGGCACGATGTGGTCGACGCCCTGGACGACCGCGTAGTTGTTGAACATGCCGCCGCTGCTCGCGCACACGCCCATCGCGAGCACCCACTTGGGCTCGGACATCTGGTCGTAGATCTGGCGCAGAACCGGTGCCATCTTCTGCGAGACGCGGCCGGCCACGATCATCAGGTCGGCCTGCCGCGGCGAGGCGGAGAAGCGCTCCATGCCGAACCGCGCGATGTCGAAGCGCGGACCGCCGACCGCCATCATCTCGATCGCGCAGCAGGCCAGCCCGAACTGCGCCGGCCACACCGAGTTCTTTCGCGCGGTGTTGAGGATCTTCGAGACCGTGGTGAGCAGCACGCCTTCCGGCAGCAGCTTTTCTTCGATGCCCATGCCTACACCCGCCTCAGTCCCACTCGAGACCGCCGCGGCGCCACACGTAGGCGTACACGACGAAGACGGACAGGATGAACAGGATCATCTCGATGAGGCCGAACATGCCGAGGGAGTTGAAGGCGACGGCCCACGGGTACAAGAAGATGATCTCGATGTCGAAGACAATGAACAGCATCGCGGTCAGGTAGTACTTCACCGGGAACCGGTGGCCCCGGAAGGCCTGCGGGCTGGGCTCGATGCCGCATTCGTAGGACTCCAGCTTGGCCCGGTTGAACCGCTTCGGGCCGGTCATCGCGCCCATGATCACGGAGAACACCGCGAAGCCCGCGCCGATGACGGCGAGGATGAGAATCGGGATCATTGCTCTCCTTCTCCTCCCTGCCGGCGGACAACCGCGACGAGTCTAGGTGCGGCCTTCATCGCGCAATCACGCGGCCGGTGCGATCCGGGCGAGGCCGTTGATGATGCGGTCCATCGCGTCGCCGTCGGTCGGGTCGGTGAGGTTCGCCAGCAGCTTCAGGCAGAACTTCATCAGTGTCGGGTGCGGCAGGCCGTGGCGGGTGCACAGCTTCATGACCGACGGATGCCCGATGGCGCGCACGAAATGCCGACCGAGGGTGTAGTAGCCGCCGTACGTCGCGTCCAGCGCCCTCGGGTATCCCGCCAGCACCCGCTCGCGGCGCGGGCCCGCCGGCTCCGCCAGCGCCATCGCGACGACCTCGGCGGCCAGCCGGCCCGACTCCATCGCGTAGGTGATGCCCTCGCCGTTCATCGGGTTGACCATGCCGCCGGCGTCTCCGACGAGCAGCGCGCCGTCGGCGTAGTGCGGCTTGCGGTTGAAGCCCATCGGCAGCGCGGCGCCGCGGATCGGCCCGGTCGCGTTCTCGGGTGTGAAGCCCCACTCCTCGGGCAGTGCCGAGACCCAACGGTCGAGCAGGTCGCGGTAGTCGGTCTGCCCGAAGGCGTCGGAGGTGTTGAGGATGCCCAGCCCGACGTTCGAGGTCCCGTCGCCCATGCCGAAGATCCAGCCGTACCCGGGAAGCAGCCGGCCCTTGCCGGGCTGGCCGTCCCACAGCTCCAGCCAGGACTCCAGCCAGTCGTCGTCATGGCGTGGGCTCTTGTAGTAGCGGCGGTAGGCCACGCCCATCGGACGGTCCTCGCGTCGCTGCCGGTCCAGAGCCAGGGAGAACCGGGTGCTGTTGCCGTCGGCCACAATCGTGATCGGCGCGCGAAAGCTGCGCCCGTCCTTGGTCGTGACGCCCTCGATCCGGCCGGTGCGCTCGTCGCGGATCGGATCGGTCACCGTGGTCAGCTCGTGGATCTGCGCGCCGGCCTTCTGCGCCGTACGCGCCAGCATGTCGTCGAAGTCCTGGCGCTGCCGCACCAGGCCGTACGACGGGTACGCCGCGAGGTCCGGCCACGGCATCTCCAGGCGCATCCCGCCGCCCATGATCCGCAGGCCGTGGTTGGCCAGCCAGCCTGCCTCGCGGGAGGTGTCGATGCCCATCGCCACGAGCTGCTTGACCGCCCGCGGGGTCAGGCCGTCGCCGCAGACCTTCTCGCGCGGGAACTTCGTCTTCTCGCACGCGATGACCGACAGCCCTGCCTGCGCCAGCCAGTACGACGCGGTGGATCCGCCAGGACCGGCGCCGACCACGACGACGTCCGCGTCGTACTCGTGGCTTGTCACGCCTTGACCCTGCCGTTCAATGCGACGCTGCCTTCCGAATACCGGTGATCGTGAAACCGTTCACATGCGGCAAGCACGATCCTATCGAGGCCGACAACCCGAGTGGAGGGCGACCGCGCCCAGCAGCAGCTGGCGCCACCTGACGCGCTCCCAGCCGGCGGCGGCGATGCGCTCGGCGAGCACGTCGGGGCCGGGCCAGGCGTCGACGCTTTCCGCGAGGTAGTCGTAAGCCTCGCTGTTGCTGGCGACCAGGCGCGCCAGCCGCGGCATGACGTTTCGCACGTAGAAGTGATGTCCCGCGCGCAACGGTTGGCGGCGTGGCGCACTCGTCTCGAGCACCGCGATCCGCCCGCCCGGCGCGGTGACCCGGGCCAGCTCCGCGAGCGCGGCGTCGACGTCTTCGACGTTGCGCAGCCCGAAGGAAATGGTGACGGCGCTGAACGACTCGTCCCGGAACGGCAGCCGCAGCGCGTCGCCCGCGACGAACCGCATGGCCGGGTTTCGCTGCCGACCGACGGCGAGCATCCCCTGGGAGAAGTCGCAGGCGACCACCTTGGCGCCGCGCTCCTGCAGGCTCGCCGAGCTCGCCCCCGTACCCGCCGCGAGGTCGAGTACGACGTCAGCCGGTCCGATCGCCAGCGTGTCGGCGACGATGCGGCGCCACCGCCGCTCCTGCCCGCCGGTCATGACGGCGTTCATCCGGTCGTAGTTGTCGGCGACGGCGTCGAACATCCGCGCGACGTCGCGGGGGTGCCGGTCGAGCTGGGCCCGTGGCATCCGCTAGGACTGCTTCGCGTCGTCGGCCGCGGCGGCGGGGTGGGCGGACTGCCCGTGAACGCGGTCGGCGTACTCGTCCTCGGCCTGCGTGCGTTCGGCCATCTTCGAGCGCCCACGCTCGACCGTGCGCTCGATCGCGGCGCCCATGTCGATCCGCTGCTGCTTGAGCGCGAACCAGCTGACCACGCCCGAGACGAACAACGCAGCCGCGATCAGGTACAGCCCCCGCAACCCGGCGAAGTAGCCGATCGCGAGACAGGCGGCGAGCAGGCCGAGCCGCAGCAGGTTGTAGACCAGCACCGCCTTGGCGCCGCTGGGGTCGCTGGGGTGCTCGCTCACGGTTGCGAGGGTACGCGCGAGGGTCCGTGGCCCGTCGTCCACCGGGGCGGCGGGCTTACCTGACAAGAACCAGGAGAAATGGGACAATGCAGGCATCTCGGTGCATCTCGCCTGAGATGGGGGCGGGAGGGCTCAGACGTGGAAGCGCGCGACAGACTGCTGACGCCCGGGGAGGTCGCGAGCCTGTTCCGCGTCGACCCGAAGACCGTGACCCGCTGGGCCGCCGCCGGGCGCATCAACAGCATCCGTACGCCGGGCGGCCACCGGCGCTTCCGCGAATCCGAGATCCGCGACCTGCTCCGCCAAGACGGCTCCAAGCCGATGCCCGCCGCTGCGGTGGCTCCCGC
>DASZRO010000086.1 GCA_035550055.1 Mycobacteriales bacterium
GCATCGGCGGCGGCGGCGGCGACGGCGGCGACGGCGGCGACGGGCATGTTGGCCTTGCGCAGCTGCTCTACCACCTGGCCGCGGATCCGCTCAGCGAACGCGGCCTTGAACTGCTCGCGCCACGGCGCCCACCGTTCGTTACGCGCCTTCCACGTCAGATCGCGGATCTCATACAGGGCAACGTCCAGATCCTCATCGGAGAGGTCGACGGCTGCGCGGGCCTTGGCCGCGAGATCGTCGAGCTTCGCGAGCTCGAGCCATTCCGGGAGCGCCTTGCGCGTGACCCATGACCGGAGAAGCTTCCATCGCTGCTCGTCGAGGCCGTCGCCGGCGGTGCCGATCACGTCGAAGATCAGCGGCTTGAGTAGTTGCCGCTTGTCCTCCGGGAGGCGGTCGTTGAGCGCGATGCCGAACGAGCGCAGCGGGTAGGCGACGCAGGCCGGTTGGTCGGTGTGCTGCTCGTTGGCGTACCAGGCGACGGCTTCCATGAAGCAGACGCCTTGGTCGCGGGTCGTGTGGCTGCCTTTGCCGAGGGTGAGGTCGTCGAGTGTGGGGGCGGTCACTTCGCGCTCCCTTCCGCGACGGGCAGGTGGTGCACGGTCGCGCCGGTGTTTCCCCCCGATGCCGGCTTGCTGACGACGGTGATGTTGGCCAGAGAGGCGCGCAGAGCGTCGAGCTCGTCGGACTGGCCGGCGACGACCTTGTGCAGCGCGTCGCGGGCGGCGCGGGCTTCGTCGAGTTCGGCGGTCGAGTCCCAGACTTGGCGGCCGAGCCGGATCGATTCCAGGAGCAGCTCGTGAGTGCCGCCGCGGCGCCAGAACTGGACGTAGCCGCCGGCGAGATAGCCGAGGCACCAGGTGATGGCGAGCAGGAGGAGGAGCTTGTCGATCGTCATGAGACCTCCAGAGGTGGGTGGGTGTAGGCCGCGAGCTCGTCAGGGGTCGCGGTAGCGCGGAGGCGTTCCGCGGCGCGGCACAGCGCCGTGAACGTCGGGTTGGTGTGGCTGAGTGGGCCCCAGCGGCGGGTGAGGAACGCGCGGAAGACCTGGGACCATTCGGTGAGGGACTGGACCCGGTCGAGGGTGCGCACCGCCGCGGCAGGGGAGGTGGGGACCGTGAACGGGTTGCGACGTCGGACCGGTGTCGGGGTGAGCGTGACCTCGCGTTGCGAAGCGATCTCGATCAGGAGCAGCGGGGCGCGGTGGCCGACCGTGAGGGCCCGTGCGCGGGCGCGGGTGTGGGTGAGGCAGCCCGGCTTGTCGTAGGCCGGGGACAGCCGCCATGTGGCGTTACGGCGGCACCGGTCGCCGGTCGCGGTGAGGTAGGCGCAGCGGTCAGGCATCGGGCACCCCGAGCGCGCTCATCAGGTCCCGGTCGGCGGCGCGGAGTTCCTCGACGGTCGCGCACTTGTCCCGGGAATGGACGAGGATCAGGTGCAGCGCGCCGGCCGCGGCGGCGACTTTCACCATGCGGTCCTCGAGCTCGCGGCGTTGCGCTTCGAGGAGCGCGACGTAGCCCTGTCGGGTGCCGATCATCGGGGGACCTCGACGACGCCGTAGCAGGCAAGTTCGCGGCATGCGCACGGGGCGCAGTAGTCGAAGGTGCGGCCGTCGAGTTGCCAGGCGATACCGTCGACGCGGTGGCGTAGGTAGTGGGATCCGGCTTTGATGACGCGAAGGCAGCCGGCCGGCGGCGGGTCGTTGTGCATGGCGGCGAAGTCCGCCAGGTAGCAGCGGGTGTCGACATCGGCGACAGCCGGCATCAGGTTGCGTTTCGTGCGGTTCATCACCCGCAGCGGGTGCGAGCCGTTCGGGAGGTAGGTCTGCTCGTGCATCGCGAGGTCGGTCATCGGCCGCCGGTCCCGAACGCGTTCGCCGGGCCGGCGGCGTCGTCGCGTGACCCGAAATGGACGTTGCTCGCGGTGTGCAGGCGTCGGCCGTCGCGGCGTTCGATCGCCGCGGGAGAGTCGTAGCGTCGCAGGTGACCGAACAGCTGCTCGACGGTCATCGCGACGCCGCACGCCTCGTCGATCACGGCGGCGCCGGCCCACGCGCCGTCACCGCGGCGCATCAGCTCCCACCAGGCGCGCATCTGTTCGAGGCGGGGCGCGTCGATGACGAGGACGAGGAGCTCGTCGACGGTGAGGGCCGTCAAATCGACCCGGTCGCCCGTCACCGTGCAGGCCTGACGTGCGAGTGCCGGTCCGGTTCACCGCGCGGGAGGGCTGACGGTGAACCGGACCGGCTCGACCCGGCCGGGGTCGCGTGGCCGTGCACTGCCTTGAGACCTCGCGACCGGGTGATCCCGACCGCGGCATCCCGAGCAGACGCGACGGTCAGGAGGTATTCCGCGGGAATGTGGGCCTTCATGCGGAGCATTCCTGCGCGGCCCATCGCGCGTCTTCGGCGGCGAGATGCTGTTCGATCGTCGCCGAGTCGAAGAGGTTGGCGCCGCGGATCCCCGCGAGCTTCTTGGCGACGGGGAGGCGGCCGCTTCGGGCCATCCGATTGACCGTCGCGACGGAGACACGGAGCTTGGCGGCCACTTGGCCGGCGGTGAGCAGCTCCGTTGGCATGGGCGCATCTTTGAGCAGATGCACAAGAAGCGCAAGTATGCGCACGGCGTGTCGTTGACTAATCTTGTGCGGGTGATCATGCTTGCGCACCGTGAGCACTCAGACCATTGGGTCGGTTGTACCCGAATGGACAATCGGCGATCGTCTGCGCAAAGCCCGCGAGACGACGAATCTCGACCGTCAGGCGTTCGCGACCGACTTGGGCATCGCTCGCAACACGCTGACGAAGTATGAGACAGGCGACAGGCTGCCGCCTCGCCCACTCTTGATCGCGTGGTGCGTCAGGACCGGCGTTTCGATGACCTGGGTAATGACAGGAAACGCCGCCGATCCGTCACCCGATGGTGACGGTTGGCGCGCTCGGAGGGACTCGAACCCCCAACCTTCTGATCCGTAGTCAGATGCTCTATCCGTTGAGCTACGAGCGCTGGAGCATCGGACAGTGTAGCCAGGCCGGTCCGTCCCTCGCGATGCCAGGCGTCACTTGCACAACTTCCTTTTACACACAACCGATCAGCCCCTACGGTCGTCTAACGAACGTCCACTTCCCCAATAGCTACAGGTTCCGAAGCTCATGCCCCCCTCGTTTCCCACCGGGCCTGCGCGGCCGCGCTTCCGGCTGCGCCGGACCAGCCGATACCCGTCGACGTCGTACTCCGGCCCGCTGGCCGGTCGAGCGTCCTACGACGGCGCCGGCTCGGCCGTCACGCGGCGCGGCCTGATCGCGACCGGCGTGCTGCTCGCGGCCGCTGGCGCGACCGAAGCGGTCCGCTCTCTCGTCGGCGGCTCCGGGTCGAAGGCGGTCGGCGCCCGCGGTCTCGGCGGCTCGGTCGCCCAGCTGATCGAGGGACACGCGCCTAACCCGGCGGTCTCACCCGTCGTCAGCCCGAGCACCGTGACCTCTCCGACCAAGGCAGCGCCGCCAGCACACACCCACTCGCACAGTCACAGTCACGCTCACTCCCACCCGGGTCACCGGCACGACGCCGGGCGCCACACCACGCGCAACCGCGCCCGCGACGAGAAGGTCACCCTCCCGCCGGCACAGGTCCAGGTGCGCACCTCACCGGCGTACTCGGTCTCCGAGCTGATCCCGGACGCCCCGAAGCACGCGATCGCGCTGACGATCGACGACGGCCCCGACCCGCTCTACACCCCGACGGTGCTCCGGCTGCTCGACAAGTACCAGACCCAGGCGTCGTTCTGCGTCGTGGGCGTGCATGCCGACGCCTATCCCAAGCTGGTCCGCGACGTCGCGCGCGCCGGCCACATCCTGGTCAACCACAGCTACACCCACCCGCTGCCGTTCACGAGCCTGCCGCAGAAGCGAATCGTCGCCGAGATCACCCGCACCCAGGCCGCGATCGAGAAGGCCTCCGGGGTGACGCCGCAGCTGTTCCGGGCGCCCGGCGGTGAATGGTCGAAGTTCGTCTTCGAGGCGGTTGCCGCCTACGGCCTCGAGCCCCTCGACTGGGACGTCGACCCGCGCGACTGGGCGATGCCGGGCACCAAGCACATCGTCAAGGCGATGCTGCGCGCGCGGCCCGGCGAGATCGTGCTCTGCCACGACGGCGGCGGCAACCGCAGCGAGACCGTCAAGGCGCTGCGCAAGGTGTTGCCGTCATGGAAGCGTCGCGGCATCGCGACCATCCCGCTGCAGATCGCCACCCCCGGCTACCTCACCAGCGCCGCGGCGACCGTGCCGCCGACGACGAGCCCGAGCGCGAGCCCGACCAGTTCGTAGCCTGGTCGGCATGGCCGATCGGGCGGGCTTCGAGCCGCTGCACGACGACGTACGCAAGCTCGGCGCGTTGCTCGGCGAGATCGTCGCCGAGTCCGGCGGCTCCGACCTGTACGACGACGTCGAGCGGCTGCGTCGCGCGTGCCGCGACGCGCGGCGCGGACGGGACGGCGACGACCCGGCCGAGCTGGTCGCGGGACTGTCGTGGGAGACCGCGGAGCGGGTCGCGCGGTCGTTCACGGTGCTGTTCCACCTGGTCAACCTGGCCGAGGAACGTCACCGGGTCCGGGTGCTGCGACGCCGCGACGTGATCGGCGAGATCCCGGCGCCGGACTCGATGGCCGGCGCCGTCTTCGGTCTCGGCGCTGACGTGGTCACCGACGCCCTCCAGCGCGTCGAGATCCACCCGGTCTTCACCGCCCATCCGACCGAAGCTCGGCGGCGGGCGGTCGTGACGGCGCTGCACCGCATCGACAACGAGCTGCGCGCCAGCGAGGACCCCAACGTCGGCGACAGCGAGCGAGCCGATGCCGAGCGCCGGCTGCGCGAGGAGATCGCGACGCTGTGGGGCACCGCCCTGTTGCGCGAGCAGAAGCTCGACCCGCTCGACGAGGTGCGCGCCACCATGGCGGTCTTCGACGAGACGCTGTTCCGCTTGGTGCCCAGCCTCTACCGGGCCACCGAGGCTGCGCTCGGTGGTGACGGGACCGCGCCGCCGCAGACGCCGGCGTACCTGCGCCTCGGGTCGTGGGTGGGCGGAGACCGCGACGGCAACCCGTTCGTGACCGCCGACATCACCCGCGAGGCGCTCGAGATCCAGGCCGACCATGTGCTGCGGGCGCTCGAGGCCGCCGCGACGCGGATCGGTCGCAGCCTGTCCCACCACGTCACGCTCGTACCGCCGAGCCGCGAGCTGCGATCAGCGCTGGAAGCGGACCTGAACCGGTACCCGAAGGAGCTCGGCGCGATCGCTCGCGCGGCTGACGGGCAGCCTCATCGCCAGAAGGTCCTGCTCGCCGCCGCGCGCATCCGGGCGACCCGCACCCGCGACGCCGACCTCGCCTACCGCGCGCCGGACGAGCTGCTCGCCGACGTCCGGCTCGTGCAGCGGTCGCTGGCCGCGGCGGGTGCCGAGCGAAGCGCGTACGGCGAGCTGCAGCACCTGGCCTGGCAGATCGAGACGTTCGGCTTCCACCTGGCCGAGCTCGAGATCCGCCAGCACAGCGGCGTGCATGCGGCGGCGCTCGCCGACCTCGACGCGCACGACGGCGGCCCGACCGAGGACATGACCCGCGAGGTGCTCGCGACGTTCCGCGTCATCGCGGCGCTGCAGGACCGGTGGGGCGCGCCCGCCTGCCGTCGCTACGTCGTGTCGATGTGCCACAGCGCCGACGACCTGACCGCGGTCGGCAAGCTCGCCCGCTACGCCCTCGGCGAGCGGGCCGAGTCGCTCGAGCTCTCCGTCGTACCGCTGTTCGAGACCGGCGAGGACCTGCGTCGGTGTACGACGGTCCTCGACGAGTGGGTCACCGCGCTCGGCCGGGCGCCGGCGCGGGTCGAGGTGATGCTGGGCTACAGCGACTCGGCGAAGGACATCGGCCCGTTGTCGGCGACGCTGCTGCTCTACGACGCGCAGGCCGCGCTTGCGCAGTGGGCCGCCAAGCACGACGTCGCCCTCACGTTGTTCCACGGGCGCGGCGGGTCGCTCGGCCGCGGCGGCGGTCCGGTGAATCGGGCGATCCTCGCCCAGCCGCCGGGCAGCGTGGCCGGC
Organism: Mycobacteriales bacterium; assembly: GCA_035550055.1. Classification (NCBI taxonomy): domain Bacteria; kingdom Bacillati; phylum Actinomycetota; class Actinomycetes; order Mycobacteriales; species Mycobacteriales bacterium. The sequence continues at coordinate 6,087 of DASZRO010000086.1, forward strand.
CGGTTCAAGGTGACCGAGCAGGGCGAGGTGATCTTCGCCAGATACGGCAACCCGCAGATCGCGCAGCGTCACCTCGAACAGGTGACGTCGGCGGTGCTGTTCGCGGGCACCGCGATGATCGCCGACCGCAACACCGAGGCGGCCGCGCATTTCGCCGAGCTCGCCGCGGCGATGGAGGACGCGGGACGTACGGCGTACCGCGCCCTGGTCGAGACCGACGGCTTCGCCGACTTCTTCGCCCGGGTCAGCCCGCTCGAGGAGCTCGCCGACCTCGCGCTGGGCTCACGGCCGTCGCGGCGGCCGGGCAGCAGCGGGCTGACGCTGGCAGACCTGCGCGCGATCCCGTGGGTCTTCGCCTGGTCGCAGACCCGGTGCAACCTCACCGGCTGGTACGGCCTCGGGTCAGCGCTCGCGGCGGCGGCGTCGGTCGATGGGCTGCGGGCGGCGTACCGGGACTGGCCGCTGTTCGCGGCCCTCATCGACAACGCGGAGATGTCGCTGGCGAAGACCGACCGCGTCGTGGCCGAGCGTTACCTCGCGCTCGGTGACCGGCCGGACCTGACGAAGCTGATCCTCGACGAGCTCGACCGGACCACGGAGCTGGTACTCGCGGTGTTGGACCTGCCGTCGTTGCTGGCGGGGCGGCGGATCCTGTCGGCGGCGGTCAACCTGCGAAACCCGTACGTCGACGCGCTGTCCCACCTCCAGCTGCGGGCGCTCACTGCCCTGCGACGCAACGAGTATGCCGACGAGGCCGAGGAGCACCGGCTCCGCGAGTTGTTGCTGCTCACCGTCAACGGAGTAGCCGCCGGCCTCCAGAACACCGGCTAGAGGTGCGTGACCTGCTTGTCGGGATCGGCGGCGATCGCTGACGCGCAGAAGCGGTCGTGGATCCACCGCTTCTGCGAGAACATCTTCGTCTGGTCGTCGTAGTGCGGGTTCGTCGGGTCGGAGGACTCGGAGTAGGTCAGGATCGTGCGCGCGACCGGGCACGGGTCCCCGGTGCGCCAGGTGACCACCTGCACGAACGACGAACCTTCGGTGATCTCGCCCTCGCCCTTCCCCTTGATCCACGGCGCGTAGATCGCGTTGAACTCACCGTTCGGATCGCCCTCGCCGCCCTGGATCGGGATGAACCGGCCGTGCCGGTGCACTCCCTGCACCTTGTCGACGGCGACGCCGAGCGGCAAATGCGCCGCGCGCAGATCCGCGATCGCGTCACCGAGCGCGAGCGCCACCTGCGGGTCGGCGATGTTGAGCCCGTACGGCGTGTGCACCGGGTCCTTCACGTTGAACGGGTGCTGCCAATAGACGCCCGGGATGCCGGCTTCGTTGAGCAGACCACCCTCGCCGAGCGGAAAGCTCATCAGGTTGTCGACGAAGCGGCGGAACAGGATCGCGCCGGCGCTGTGGGCGTTCTCGTGCAGATCCCACTTCGCCAGCACGTCACACGCGTCGCCGATCCGGACCAGGCCTGCAGAGCTCGAGATCGTGCCGACCGGCTCGAGACTTCGGCACAACGAGACCAGCTGGTTGCGCCACAGGTCACCGGCGTACTGCCGGTCGGAGAAGACCATGTTCTGCATCGCGCGCAGCGTGAAGCCCTTGTTCTCCCCGATCCCCGAGACGCGGTCCTGCGTCATGATCAGCCCGATCCGGGTGCGCAGCGTCCGCGCCGTTTTTTCGGAGCCGATGATCCGGGCGTACCCGGTCAACGGGTGGTGGGGGTTGGACAGCCAGTACGAGTCGTTGGAGTTCGTGACGTAGTCGCTGCGCTCCAGGTACGGCAGATGGCTGGGCCCGAAGATGCCGGGTACGGCGGAGTCCTTGTCAGTCCCCCAGTTGCAGGCCGACCGTGATCCGTCGAGCACCGGCAGCCCGAGCAGCTTCTCGGTGACGTCACCGAGCGCGGTGTTGCACTTGCTGACCAGCGCGTTGGTCACGTCGGGGATCGTGCCGATGTCGGCGTAGAGCGCGTGGCCGGTCTTGTCCGCCACGATTGTGTTGACCCACGGGATGCCTTCGTACTTCTTCAGGATGTGCAGCTCCTGGCGAACCGAGTGCGCCTCGTCCGTCGCCAGGAAGTGGTTGAAGATCCGGAAGTTCGTCGCGTTGGCGTCGCGGAACGTGAAGCCGGTCGCGGCGGTCCACGGCAACGGAATGCCTTCGATCGAGTTGATCATCGGCCCGTAGCGCGTCCACCACAGCGTGCGGTGAAGCGCTTCCAGCTTGCCGTCAGGGTCCTTCGACATCACCGTCACAGCGCGCGGCTGCATCTTGGTCGGGTTGCCGTTGTAGTAGTACTCCGTCGGGTCGCCGGGCACGATCGACAGCTCGTACGGCGTGAACCGGAAGGCCGTCGAGACGGTGTGGCTCCACGCGATCCATCTGTTGTGGCCGATCAGGACCAGCGGTACGCCGAAGAGCGAAGCTCCCGTCACGTTGACGACACCGGGCACCGTGATCTGCGCGTCGTAGAACCGTTCGGGTCCGATCCACGGGAAATGCGGGTTGCCCAGCAACAGCCCGTGCTTGTGGTCGCGGGTGCCGGCCTTGCCGATCGCCACCGCGTTGCTGCCTAGGTCACCCATCGCGCGTTGCCAACCTTCAGCGATCAGCCGGCCGGTCCGCTGCACGTTCATCGCCGCCGAAACCGGACTGGTCGCAGTCGGCGCCGACGCCTCGGCGATGCCGGGGATCAGCACGTCGGAGCTCGCGAGCAACACGAGTTGATAGAAGCGCAGGTACGCATCCGCGACAGTGATCGGGCGCACCCACGGCTGACCGTGACAGGCGGGGTCCGTCACGCCGGCGGCGCCGCCGATGCTGCGCAGGTAACGGTTGTAGCCGGCGACGTACCCGCGCACCCCGGCCTTCAGATCCGGGGTGGGTCCCAGCGGCGGCGCCTGTGCGGTCAGCCGCGCGACGATGCCCGAGTTGCGCACCTCGGTCCAGAAGAAGTCGGAGTCGAGGTTGTCGACGGTGACGCCGTTGCCCCGCTGCTCGTAGCTGCCGTTGGGCCCGAAATACATCGAGCGCTCGCCCTCGACGGTCACGTAGTCGTTGGCCATCGTGCAGAGGTTGTCCTGCGCGAAGGCATACCCGTACCCGTAGCCGACGTCGCCGAAGTTGGCTCCGACGATGTGCGGGATGCCGCCTTCGGTACGCGTGATCGTCACGTCGTACCTCGGCGCTGGCGACGTGCCCGTGGCTGCGCTCGCTCTAGGCGCCGCAGGCGCGGACAGCTTCGGTAGCGAGACGATGAGAAGGGCCGGGAGGAGAAGTACGGCGGCAAAGCCGCGGGTGGTACGCACGCGCAAATAGTTCCACGCATGCGGCCGCGGACCTGTTCCGGCAGCGTTCAACTGCCACTCACCGCAATGCACCCATCCGGTACGCCGCGCTGGTCACCGTGGATGCATGCGAGTGGTCATCGTGACCGAATCGTTCCTTCCCCAGATCAACGGCGTCACCAACTCCGTGCTTCGCGTCTGCGAGCAGCTGGCGCAGCGCGGCCACGACGCGATGGTCGTTGCGCCGGGACCGGGTCCGCGCGGGTACGCCGGCTTCCCCGTCGTACGCACGCCGTCGATCCCGTTCCCCGGCTATCGCGCCTTCCGGCTCGGGCGCCCGTACGCCGGCCTGCGCGACGTGATCAGCGGCTTCGAACCCGACCTGGTCCACCTCGCGTCGCCGATCGCGCTCGGCGCGCAGGCGGCGTTCACCTCGCGCAAGCTCGGCATCCCGACGGTCGCGGTCTACCAGACCGACGTCGCCGGCTTCGCCCGTCGCTACCACCTGGGCGCCACCGAGAACGCGGTCTGGAACTGGCTGCGATCGATCCACGACTCGGCCGCGCGCACGCTGGCACCGAGTCGCTACAGCGTCCACCAGCTCGAGGCGGCCGGGGTGCCCCGGGTGCGCCGATGGGCGCGCGGGGTCGACCTGCGGCGCTTCCATCCCGGCCACCGCGACGAGCTCTGGCGCCGTCGCCACGTCGGCGACCAGGAGCTGCTCGTCGGCTACGTCGGCCGGCTCGCCCACGAGAAGGAGATCGGCCTGCTCGCCGGGCTGCGCGACCTGCCGAACGCGAAAGTGGTCGTCGCCGGTGACGGTCCGGCCCGCAGGCAGCTCGAAAAGCAGCTGCCCGGCGTGCAGTTCCTCGGCTTCCGTGGCGGCAGCGAGTTGTCGAAGGTCTACGCCAGCCTCGACGTGTTCGTGCACACCGGCCCGCACGAGACGTTCTGCCAGTCCGCGCAGGAGGCGCTCGCCAGCGGCGTACCGGTCATCGCCCCCGCCGCAGGCGGACCGCTCGACCTCGTCGACCCCGGCCGCACCGGCTTCCTGTTCGCCCCCGGCGACGCGCGTGACCTCGCCGTGCAGGTCCGGCTCATGGCGGAGGACGCGCAGCTGCGGCTCACGATGGGACGGCAGGCGCGACGCTCGGTCGAGGGCCGCAGCTGGAACGTCATCGGCGGCCAGCTGGTCCGCCACTACCGCGAAGTGCTGGCGGCGTAGTCATGCGAATCGCCCAGCTCGCGAACTTCGTCACCCCGACGTCGGGCGGGTTGCGCACGACGTTGCGCCACCTTGCAGACGGGTACGCCCGGGCCGGTCACGAGGTGCTCCAGATCGTGCCGGGTCCGGCGTACAAGGTCCGGCGTAGCGACCGGCTGACGCAGGTGCAGCTGCCCGCGCCCGCCGTGCCCGGGATCGGCTACCGGGTGATCGTCGACCTCCAGCGAGTGCGCGACGTCCTGGGCAGCTTCGGGCCTGACGCGATCGAGGTGCACGACCGTACGACGTTACGCGGGCTCGGGACGTGGGCGGCGGACAACGACGTCCGGTCAGCGGTCTTCAGCCACGAACGCTTGGATCGCGTCGTCCGCCAATGGCTGCCCCGGATGCTGCGCCCGTACGGCATCGTCGATCGCTCCAACTGCTTTCTCGCCGAGACGTTCGACACCGTCGTCTGCGCGACGGAGTGGGCGGCGCAGGAGTTCTACAAGATCGACGCCGACAACGTCCGGATCGTGCCGCTCGGCGTCGACGCCGGCGCGTTCAGTCCGCGCGCGTTCCCGCGAGGCGACGGCGTGGTGCGGCTGGTCATGGCGAGCCGGCTGTCGCGGGAGAAGCGACCCGATCTCGCGGTCGACAGCGTCGAGCAGCTGCTGCACCGCGGTGTGCCGGTCCACCTCGACGTCTGCGGCGACGGGCCGATGTCATCCGCCTTGCGGCAGACCAGCAAAGGTCTACCGATCACTTGGCACGGTCACGTTGTCGACCGCGAACGGCTCGGCGCGCTGATGGCCCGCGCCGACGTGGCGATCGCGCCCGGCCCGATCGAGACGTTCGGGCTCGCGGCCCTCGAAGCGATGGCGTGCGGTACGCCGGCCGTCGTCAACCGAAACTCCGCACTGCCGGGGTTGGTCGGCACCGCAGGTCGATCGGCGCCCAGCTCAGGTTGGTGCTTCGCCGACCAGGTCGAGGATCTGCTCGCCAGCCCTGAAACGGCACGACGTCGGGCCGCCCGCCATCAGGTCGAAGGCCTCACGTGGGAGGCCACGGTACGGCGCTTCCTCGACCTCCACGCGCATCGCGCCGGGGAGCTGGCGGCATGACCGGCGTCCTTGCCGCGCTCGGTGACAGCGTCACCTGCGGCGAGGGCGTCGGGCTTCGAATCCCTCGGGAGCTCACCTGGCCGTGGCTGCTCGCCGGCGTACTCGGTCTCGAGCCGGTCTGCCTCGCCGTCGCCGGAGCGACGATGCGCGACGTGCGCGACAAGCAGCTGCCGCAGGTGCCGCGTTGCACGCTCGGCGGTGTGCTGATCGGGCTGAACGACGTCTGCCGCGGCAGCTTCGACTCGTCC
>DASZRO010000087.1 GCA_035550055.1 Mycobacteriales bacterium
CTGCAGCCGGCGAGGGCGGCGGCCACTAGCGAGCCCGCGAGCACGCCGGCCGCTCTCACCCGAGCTCTTTGCGGAACCAGTGGGTTGCTTCGGCGTTGTCGTTGTACGCCGGCACCTCCTGCCACCCGGCCGCCCGGTAGAGGGCAAGCGCCGACGTCAACGTCGCGTTCGTGTCGAGTACGCCGACCGAAGCGCCCAGCTCGACCGCAGCCGCCTCGAGCGCCTCCAGCAACGCCCACCCGGCACCGCGGCCGCGTAACGCGGGGCTGAGGTACATCCGCTTGACCTCCGCCGTCGACGGGTCGAGCAGGCGAACCGACCCGCAGCCGACCGCCGATCCGCGCTCGTCACGTACGACGAGGAACCGGCCGTTCGGCGCCACGAAGTCGGCCTCCGACACCGCGCCGCCGCGGCTGGCGTCGTACCCGAACGCCTTCTGGACCTCCGCGAGGTAGGCCGCGACCAGCTCCCTGGCCTCCTCCGAGCCGGCATCCGCGGGCTCGATCACCAACCCCTGGCGATCCTCCGGTGTGCTCACGGCGTCACGCCTACTGCGCGTGGAGCGCCGCGTTGAGACCACCCCACGAACCGGTCCGCGGCCTCGCCTCGAGGGCACCCGTGACGGTGTTGGTCCAGAACTGCATCCCGCTGATCCCGGCGAGCTCACGAGCGGCGACCACCTCGCCGTCGGGCAGCGTCACCTTCGATCCCGCGGTGACGTAGCAACCCGCGGCAACCACGCAGTCGTCGCCGAGCGGGATCCCGATGCCGGAGTTCGCTCCGAGCAGGCACCGCTCGCCGAGGGACACGACGATCTGGCCGCCGCCGGACAGCGTGCCCTGGATGGAGGCTCCGCCTCCGATGTCGGTGCCGTCGCCAACCACGACTCCCGCGGAGATCCGCCCCTCGACCATCGAGGTGCCGAGGGTGCCGGCATTGAAGTTCACGAACCCCTCGTGCATGACCGTCGTGCCCGGCGCGAGGTGAGCGCCGAGCCGGACCCGGTCCGCGTCGGCGATCCGCACCCCGCTCGGTACGACGTAGTCGGTCATCCGCGGGAACTTGTCGACGCCGTACACCTCCAGACGCACCCCCGCGCCGCGCGCCCGCGCCCGCACCGCGTCGACCTCGTCGGCACCGATCGGGCCGAGTGAGGTCCAGGCGACGTTGACGAGCAGTCCGAAGATGCCGTCGAGGTTGGCCTCATGCGGCCGGATCACCCGATGCGAGAGCAGCTGCAGCCGAAGATAGGCGTCGGCTGCATCCGCCGGCGGGTCGGCGAGCGAGGAGACCACGACCTCGACCGGCTCGACCTTGACCGAGCGGATCTCATCGACGCTCGGTCGCAGCGCCTCGCCCGGCTCCGCGGGCGTCGACCCGAGGACGGGCACGGGGAACCACGCCTCGAGCACCCGCCCGGACCCGTCGTAGGTCGCCAACCCCCGCCCGGACGCCGCATCCTCACGAAACCCCACGCCGCTCACCCTACGAGGTCACACAAAGCGGAAATACCGGCCGCCACCCGTAGCGTGTACGCCGTGATCGACCCGAATCTGTCCGGCGAGGCGCTCACTGCGTCCCTCGTCGACATCCCGTCGCCCTCCGGCGGCGAGACCAGGCTGGCCGACGAAGTCGAGTCGATCCTGCGCGGCGCGACGCACCTGCACGTCGAGCGCGACGGCGATGCCCTGATGGCCCGGACCGAGCTCGGCCGCTCGCAGCGCGTCGTCATCGCCGGTCACCTCGACACGGTGCCGGTGGCGGACAACCTGCCGAGCCGCCGCGACGGCGACAAGCTCTACGGCTGCGGTACGTCGGACATGAAGGCCGGCATCGCGGTGATGCTGCGGCTGGCCACCTCCGTCGAGCAGCCGCGCCACGACGTGACGTGGCTGTTCTACGACAACGAGGAGACCGACGCCGCCCACAACGGGCTCGGCCGGGTGTCGCAGAACAACCCGGACTGGCTCGCCGCCGACCTGGCGCTGCTCATGGAGCCGACGTCCAACCGGGTCGAGGCGGGCTGCCAGGGCACGCTGCGCGTCCTGGTCGTGGTCACCGGCCGCCGCGCCCACTCCGCGCGGTCGTGGCTGGGCGAGAACGCCATCCACGGCGCCGCCGAGGTGCTCGCCCGGCTGTCGGCGTACGAGCCGCGGCGAGTCGAGATCGACGGCTGCGAGTACCGCGAGGGGCTCAACGCGGTCCGCATCGAAGGCGGCGTGTCGGGCAACGTCGTGCCGGACCGCTGCACGATCGCGGTCAACTTCCGGTTCGCCCCCGACCGCAGCGAGGCTGACGCGCTCGCCCACGTGCAGGAGGTGCTCGCCCCGTTCGAGTGCGTATTGACCGACTCCGCGCCCGCCGCACCACCACGGCTCGGCGAACCCTCCGCTCGCGACTTCCTCGACGCGGTCGACGGCGAGCCGCAGGCGAAGCTGGGCTGGACCGACGTGGCCCGCTTCGCCGCGCTCGGCATCCCGGCGCTCAACTTCGGGCCGGGCGACCCGAACCTCGCCCACACCCGCGAGGAGTACGTCGAGGTCCCCCTCATCGCCGAGTGCGAACGGACGTTGCGCCGCTACCTCAGCGGCGAGTGACGGTCCGCCGCCGCGCGACGGGTCCTCGTCCACGTAAGGTCCGATCGTGACCTCAGTCGACCCAGAGCGCCTGCCCGACGCCCAGCCGGTGCTCGGCGGCGCCACCCCGGAGAAGCAACGCGGGCCGATCCGGCTGCGGCGGGGCCAGGTGCAGTCCACCACCACCGACCAGCGGCTGCTCGACACCCGCGGCCCGTCGGACTGGGTGCACACCGACCCGTGGCGGGTGCTGCGGATCCAGTCGGAGTTCGTCGAAGGATTCGGTCTGCTCGCCGAGGTGCCCCGCGCGGTGAGCGTGTTCGGCTCAGCTCGGACCAAGCCGGACTCCCCCGAGTACGCCGCAGGCGTGCAGCTCGGCGCCGCTCTCGCGCGCGCTGGCTGGGCGGTCATCACCGGTGGCGGTCCCGGCGTCATGGAGTCGGTGAACAAGGGCGCCAGTGACGCGGGCGGGGTCTCGATCGGGCTGGGCATCGAGCTGCCGTTCGAGCAGAGCCTCAACGAGTGGGTCGACGTCGGGGTCAACTTCCGCTACTTCTTCGTACGCAAGACGATGTTCGTCAAGTACGCCCAGGCGTTCGTCGTGCTGCCGGGCGGCTTCGGCACGATGGACGAGCTGTTCGAGGCGCTGACCCTCGTGCAGACCCGCAAGGTGACCTCGTTCCCGGTCATCCTCTACGGCTCGGCTTACTGGGGCGGGCTGCTCGACTGGCTGCGCTCGACGATGCTCGCCCACGGGATGATCAACGAGGCCGACCTCGACCTGATCCAGGTCAGCGACGACGTCGACGAGATCGTCGCCATCATCGACCAGAGCCAGGCGGGCCACCCGGACGTCCCGAAAGCCTGACCGGCGTGACCAGACGAGTCCTGGCGAGCGGGCTGCTCGTCGCCGCGCTGCTCGCCGGTGGCTCGGCAGCGACGAGCGCCGCGGGCGCCCGCGCCGGATCGCCGATGAAACACTGCGCGCTGCCGGCGGCCGGCCAGCAGGTGGGCAGCGCGACGCCGGCCCAGGAGGACCTGCGCGCCGCCGACGTCGCCGACGCGATCAACTACGCCGACACGCATCTGCGCGCGAGCGTTCAGATCTTCCGCAACAACTGCCGGGTCGCGGCGGGCCTGCTCGACTCGGTCACCGACAACGCGGCGTACGAGGTCTTCAGCTCGACGAAGAGCGTGATCTCGATCCTGACCGGCATCGCCTACGACCACAACGAGCTGAAGCTGTCCGACCACATCGGCAAGTACCTGCCGCACGGTCCCGGCTGGGGTGACACGGCACACCGCGCCATCACCATCCGGGACCTGTTGACCGAGACCGCCGGACTTCGTGAGTCGATCCTCACCGAGTTCGCCTCGACCGGCACCGACCCCGACGTCGCCCAGGAGGCGCTGGCTCAGCCGCTGGTGCACCGACCCGGAAGGTTCTTCGAGTACACCCAACGGGTGCCGGACCTGCTGGCGTACGTCGTCCAGCGCGCGGTCGGCGAAGACCTCCAGAAATACGCCCAGCAACACCTGTTCGGGCCGATCGGCATCCCGCTCGACAGCTACTTCTGGCTACGCGACCGGTCGGGCAACACCTACGGCTACGCGAACCTGTTCATCCCGCCGACGCAGTTCGCGAAGCTCGGCCTGCTCATGGTCGACGACGGCGCCTGGCGCGGTCATCGCGTGTTGTCCAAGCGCTACATCCGGATGCTGAGCACGCCCACCCCGACCAACCGCTGCTACGGCTTGCTGTTCTGGGTCAACGCCGGGCGCTGGTGCACCAGCGCCAACATCCCGAGCGCGCAGACGGTTCACCACCGGATGATCCCGGCCGCACCGCGCGACCTCTTCGCGATGGTCGGCGCCTTGCAGCAGAACAACTTCATCATCCCGTCCCTGCACATGACGGTGACCTGGACCGGCGCGTTCGGCGACACGACTCTGAACCTGCCCGGCGTCCTCAGCGCCTCGCCCGGCGGCTCCGACCTCTACGACAACTTCTTCCGGTTGCTGATGCGCGGCGTCACCGATCAGCACATCCGAGATCCCGGCCCGTACCGCTCACCCCCGCAGGACTACGACATCGACCCCGTCAACTTCATCAGCCCCGCCGTGCTCGCGACCGACCTCGTCACGAACCCGCAGTGCAACGTGCTGGTGTGTCACGGCACGTTCCCCGCCAAGGGATGGGGTGAGGACGGCCAGGAGATCGCCCGGTACGTCGGCGGTCTGCTAGAACCGAAGCTGTCGTAGTCCTTCAGCCTCGGCGGGGCGTCATCCCCAACGCGGTGATCGCAGCGAGCAGGTCGAGGCCCGCGATCGTCCACCAGGCGTGCTGGAAGCCGTGATGGAGCGCGCCATAGCCAACCGGTGAGCCGAGGACGGCGACGAACACGCTGACTCCGAGCACCAGTCCGATCTGCCGCGACATCGACACCACTGCCGAACCGGTCGCCGACCGCGCTGCCGGGAGGTCGGCGGTCGCCGCACTCATGATCGTCGGGAACGCGAAGCCGACTCCGGCTCCGCCGACCAACCAGCCGGGAAGCATGTCGGCGGCGTACGACGGGCTCGCCCCGACCGCCACCGAGACCATCAGCGTCCCGACGCCGAACAGCGCGCAGCCGAGCGCGGCGAGGCGCCCCGGCGCGACGCCGCGCGACGCCAGCCGCTGCGCCACCGCGGTGAACAGCGGCACCATCAGCGGACCGGGCGCGACGGCGAGGCCGGTGCGAATCGCCGAGTAGTGCCAACCCTCCTGCAGCCAGAGCACGATCGCGAGCAGCCCGGCACCGAAGGCGGCGTTGAACACGACCGCGGTGACGTTGGACCAGGCGAACGACGGCACTCGCAGCAGCGAGAGCTCGATCACCGGCAGGTCGTGGCTGCCGGAGCGGCGCCAGAAGATCGTGATCGCGGATGCCGCGACGACGAAGGCAGCGACGACCCCCGGCGAACCCCACCCCCAGTCCGGACCTTTCACCAGGCCCAGAGCAAACGAGCCGACGCCGACCACGATGAACACTGCACCCAGCAGGTCGGGGATGCGCTCGACCGACAGGTCGTGCGAGTCACTGAGGACGCGGTAGCCGGCGATGAGCGCTGCGACCCCGATCGGGATGTTCACCAGGAAGACCCAGCGCCAGTCGAGCTGCACCAGCAAGCCGCCCACGACCGGCCCGAACGCGGCGGCGAGGGCACCGATCGCCGCCCAGATCCGGACCGCCTTGACCTTGCGATCTGCGGGGGTGGCGGCGAGCAACAGGCCGAGGCTGGTGGGAGTCAGCGCGGCGGCGCCGACCGCCTGCAACCCGCGGAAGGCCACCAGCGACCACAGCCCGGGGCTGGCGGCGCACGCCGCACTCGCGGCGGTGAACAGACCGAGGCCGGCGAGGAAGCCGGTGCGACGACCGTAGCGATCGGCGAGGCGTCCGAGCGGCACCAGCAGGGCGGCGTACAGCACCGCGTAGCCGTTGAGAATCCAGCTGAGGTTGCCCAGCGACTGGCCGTCGAAGTCGCGGCCGATGTCGGCGAACGCGACGTTGACGATGAACAGGTCGAGGCTCGCCATGAACGACGCGGTCGACAACACGATCAGCACCGACCGGTAGCGCGTCGCTGCAGCGGTGACTGCAGCACCGCTCGCCGGCGCTGTCGTGCCGGTGGCGGCAGCAATCGATGTCGTCGACATGTGACCCTCGCAAAAGGTGATGGCAGGTGGGTTTGGATTTCCAACCGAATGGTGGGCACGCTAGCCGACCGAGTTTGATTTGCCAACCCTCTGTGCGACAATCCCTTAGTGAGCCGCACCGCAACCGCCCGCTCGGGATCCGACCACCCAGGAATCGAGGCATCCCCGCGCCGAGAGTGTTCGGTGGCCGCCGCGCTCGACGTGATCGGCGAGAAGTGGTCCTTGCTGGTTGTCCGTGAGCTGCTGTTCGGCGTCGACACGTTCAACGAGATCGCCGCCCGGACCGGCGCGCCTCGCGACATCCTGACCGCGCGCCTGCGCCGGTTGGAAGAGCTCGGCGTGATCGAGCGCCACGCCTACTCCGAGCGGCCGCTGCGCCACCGGTACGCACTCACCGCCAAAGGCCGGGACCTGCGGCCGGTGATGATGACGCTGAAGCACTGGGGTGACACCCACGTGATGGGCACGGTCATGCCGCCGGTGTACGAGCACAGCTGCGGCGCGGTGTTCGAACCGCAAATCGAGTGCGCCGCCTGCGAGCAGACCGTTCAGCCCCGATCGCTGACCAGGACCGACGTCCACCCCTAGCGAGCGCCGCGCGTGATAGATCACATAGGTGGCGCTCGACCTTCGTACCGTCGCTGACGACCTGCTGCTGCGCGACCCGGATCGTGCGGCGATCGTCGATCCCGACCTCACCTGGACCTATGCCGAGCTCGCGGCCGCCGTTCGGCACGCGGCAGCGCGGCTGCGCGCGGCGGGCGTCGAGGTCGGCGGCTTGGTCTACGTCATTGCCAACCCGGGACGGCTGGCGTTGGCCGCGACCTACGCCGCGATGCGTCTGGGCGCGACCCCGGCGCTGCTGAACCCTCGGCTGACCGCCGCGGAGGTCGCCGAGCTGGTCGGGCTGGCCGGCGCTGGAGCAGCGGCGGTCGTCCAGTCCGGCTACACCGACCGCGTCACCGGCCTCGACCTGCCGCTGGTGACCGAGGAACTGCTCGACCCGTTCACCGGCGACGACTCGCCGGCGACGGCGCAGGGAAAGAACGGGTTGCTGCTGTTCACCAGCGGTACGACGGGTCTGCCGAAACCGGTGCCGGTCCCGGCCGCGACGCTGACCGCGCGGCTCGCGGCGTACGTCGACCCGCCCGCTGCGCAGGTCCGGCTGCTCTGCGTGCCCACCCATCACGTCGGCGGGCTGATCGGAGCGATGGTGTGCCTGAGCGGCGGGCACACCGTCGTCGTCCAGCCACGCTTCGACGCCGGCGAATGGTTGCGGCTCGTCGAGACCCACCGGGTCGAGCTGACGTTCATGGTGCCGACCATGCTGGCGCGGGTCGCCGACCACCCCGACTTCCCGACCGCGGACCTGTCGAGCCTGCGGATGGTGACCTTCGGCGCCAGCCCGATGCCCGCCGACCTGCTGCGCCGGCTGACCGAGGCGATGCCACAGACCGGCTTCGTCAACACCTTCGGTCAGACCGAGACCCTCGGCGGGATCACCGCCAGCACCCCGGAGGACAGCCGCCATCCCGTGCATCGCGAGTCGGTGGGACGTCTCGTCCCCGGCGTGGTGGTGAAGGTGGTCGATCCGGCGACCGACCGCGAGGTTCCGGCCGGGGAGGTCGGGGAGCTGCTCGTGCAGTCGGACCAGAACGTCGAGGACGGCTGGCTGCGCACCGGAGACCTGGTACGCCTCGACGCCGACGGCTACCTCTACCCGCACGGCCGGCTCGCCGACACGATCAACCGCGGCGGGGAGAAGTTCGGACCGGCCGAGGTCGAGGCCGCGATCCGCTCGCACCCGGCGGTCGTCGACGCTGCGGTCGCCGGCGTACCCGACCCGGAGATGAACGAAAGGGTCGGCGCGATCGTGGTGACAGGTGAGCCGCTCGACACAGGCGCCCTCCAGCAGTGGTGCGCTGAGCGGATCGCTAAGTACAAGACGCCGGAGCTCGTCGTGTTCGCTGACGAAGTGCCGTTGACCGACATGGGCAAGGTCGACCGCTTGGCGGTCGTCCGCATCGTGACTGGGGGCTGAGGTGCTGTACGTCCACGAGGTGCACGAGGTGAGGGGACGGTCGGAGGAGGAGTTCGAGGCGAAGCTCCGCGACGAGTGGATGCCCATGCTCGCGACGGGCGACGACGCGCGGCTGCTCTGGTACCTGCACTGGATCCACGGGACCGGCCCGGCGTACCACGTCGTCACCGTCACCGCAGTGCGCGACGGCGCCGCATGGCAGCGACTGGCCCAGCGACTGCAGACCGGTGACCTGCGCGACTGGCAGACCGACCTCGACGCGATGCGCCACGGCGTGTCCTCGACCATCATGCTGCCGGTGCCGTGGTCCCCGTTGCAGGACGTCGACTTCGCCACGGTCCCCACGACGCCACAGGACCACGACCCGGTCGTGTACATGGAGGACACCGGCTGGCCGCACGCCTCGCTGGTCGACTACACCAGCTTCTGGGGCACCGGTTACTACGAGCCGATGGAGAAGCGCCCGAAGGACTCGCGCCTGCTCGACATCGAGCTGTGCTTCCAGCCGGCGTACGGCGCCGGCCGGCGCAAGGAGGCGGTCCTCTGGCAGCGCGTCCTCGACAACAACCTGCTGCTCAACCTGCTCACCAAGGACACGCCTGCCGAGCTCAAGCAGCCGGGGATGTTCATGCACGAGGCCCTGAACTACCGCGACACCTGGCGCAGCCGGCTGCTGCGTACCTCCCGCTGGTCTCCCCGCTGATCACGCGTTGAGGTCGACCAGCAGCGACTCGTAGCCGCGCAGCGCCTGAAGGTCGCGCCGGCGACCTGAGCCGGGCACGACCTGCAGATCCGGGAATCGTTCGAAGAGCAGTCGCAGACCGACCCGGCCTTCCATGCGGGCCAGGTTCGCGCCGAGGCAGTAGTGCACGCCGGCGCTGAGCGCGAGATGGTCGCGCGCGTTCGGCCGCTCGAGGTCGAACTCCGCCGGGTTGTCGAAGACGGCCGGGTCGCGGTTCGCGCCGCCCAGGAAGCACAACAAGGTCGTGCCGCGCGAGATCGGATACCCGTCGACCTCGGTGTCGATGATCGCGACCCGGCCGGTGATCTGCACCGGGCTCTCCAGCCGCAGCAGCTCGTCGGGCACCTGCTCCCACAGCGCCGGGTCGGCCGCGAGCCGCTGACGTGACTTCGCCGACGCGGCCAGGACCGCGACCCCGCTGCCGAGCAGGTTCACCGTCGTCTCGAAGCCCGCGCCGAGCAGCAGCAGCGCCGTCGCACGAAGCTCCAGGTCGGTGAGCCGGTCCTCGGGTTCGGCATTGACGAGCTGGCTGAGGATGTCCTCGCCAGGCTTGCGCCGCAGGTTCTCGAAGTGCTGGTTGAACCACCCGTTCATTGCCCGCAGTGCACGGTTGATCGCGGTGTAGTCGCGGTGCGTGACGCCGAAGTCGAGGACCGGCGCGGCAGCATGACCCCACGCCAGGAACTGGTCGCGCATGTCGGCGGGTACGCCGAGGATCTCGGCGATCACCGCGACCGGCAGCAGGTTGGCGTAGTCCGCGACGACGTCGACGCGGTCACGTCCCTGCAGCCCGTCGAGCAGCTCGACCGCGCGCTCCTCGACCCGGTCGGCGACCTGCTGCAGCGCACGCGGGGTGAACGGTTTCGACACCATCCGGCGGTAGCGGGTGTGAGTGGGCGGGTCGACCGCCAGCAACGACGGCGCGTCGATGACGCTGGCCAGCTCCGGGTCGGCCGCGCTGAACAGCCACTGGACGAGCCTCGGCGTACCACTCGCGTCGTTGAGCGCGACGCTGAACGCGTTGCTGTCCCGCAGCGCACCCGACACGATGCCGTAGTCAGCGGTCGCGTTGACCAGTGGCGCCTTGATCACCCGGCCACCGCGGCGGATCTCGTCGAGCAGCGGATACGGATCCTCGCGCGCCCCGGGCTCGAACAGCAGCCTGCTGACCGGGTCGCCGCGACGCGCCTGGATCTTGAGCACGGTCCGAGCGAGCCGGTGCAGCGCGAACCACCGCACCTGCTCCCGCGCCGCCACACCCACCCGGCTCACACCCAGAGCCTAAGCACCCCTGCGTCGAGCCCAACGTTGTTGGTCTTTCACTACCCGTTGAAAGACCAAAAAGGTTGGGCTCGGCGCAGGGGGGTGTGGTTGCGTGGCGCGGTGTCGATAGCTCCGGATGGCAAGGACTGGACCTGGGTGCTCCGCGAGCGGTGCCCGGAGTGCGGCTTCGAGTCGTGGGCCTTCCCGCGCGAGGAGATCGCGGCCATGGTCCGGGCGAACGCCGCGCGATGGCGCGACGTACTCGCCCGTCCCGGCGTACGTGCCCGCCCCGACCCCTCGACCTGGTCACCGCTCGAGTACGCCTGCCACGTCCGCGACGTCTATCGCAAGTACGACGAGCGCGTGCACCTCATGCTCGACAGCGACGATCCGCTGTTCGCGAACTGGGACCAGGACGTCACGGCGATCGAGGACCGCTACGACGAGCAGGACCCCGCCGCCGTCGCGGCAGCCCTGACCGAGGCGGGCGACGCGGTGGCGAGCACTTTCGACGGCGTCGTGGGCGGCGACTGGGATCGCCCGGGCCGACGCAGCGACGGGGCGAGCTTCACCGTCGAGTCGCTGGCCCGCTACTTCGCCCACGACTGGGTTCATCACATCTGGGACGTCAACCGCGCCACGTGAAGGCGCCCGGCCCGCGACATTGCGTCATGATCGTTTCGATCGGCATCCGCGGGTGAGGAGGCTTCGGGATGAGCAAGCTCACCGTGCTCGTGCTGGGCGCCGGATTCGGCGGGCTCGAAGTCGCCGCTCGACTCTCGGAGGCGGCGCCCGGCGAGGTCGACGTGACCCTCATCGACCGCAACGACTCGTTCGTCTTCGGTTACTCGAAGCTCGACGTGATGTTCGGCGTCACGTCGCAGACCTGGCGGACGCGCTATCGCGACCTGGCCCGTCCGTCGGTGACCTTTCGGCAGGAGACGGTCACGGCGATCGAACCCCGCACCAGGACGGTCACGACCGAGACCGGCAGCTACACCGCCGACGCGCTGGTGGTGGCACTCGGAGCAGACCTCGACGTCGCCGCCACCCCCGGGCTGACCGATCGCGACGAGTTCTACTCCGTCGCCGGCGCGGAACGCTTCGCCGCCCGGATCAGCGCCTTCGAGCGGGGCCATGCGGTGATCGCGGTCGCCGGTACGCCGTACAAGTGCCCGCCGGCGCCGTGCGAGGCCGCGCTGATGCTCGACCACACGCTGCGGCTACGCGGCCGTCGCGACGACACCCGGATCACCGTCGTCAGCCCGCTGCCCAAGCCGGTGCCGCCGTCCGAGGCCACCTCCGAGGCGCTGCTGGACGCCTTCACCGAACGCGGCATCACCTTCCGCCCCTCGACCCGGATGACCGAGGTCGTCGGCGATCGTGGCCTGATCCGGCTGGATGACGGCGACACCATCTCCTACGACCTGCTGCTCGCCGTACCTCGGCACCGGGCTCCTACCGCGGTGGCCGGCCTGCCGGCAGGGACGGACGGCTGGGTGCACGTCGATCCCTACACCTTGCAGACCGGCATCCCCGACGTGTGGGCGATCGGCGACTGCGCGGACGCGCCGGTCCCGCGGGCGGGCGTCTACGCCGAGCGCGCTGCCGGCGTGGTCGCCGAGCAGATCCTCGCCAAGCTCGACGGCCGCGACGTCGCGCCGTACGACGGCTACGGCTCTTGCTACATCGACTTCGGCGGCGGCCGGGTGGCCCGGGTCGAGGTCACCTTCATGACCGACGAAGGAGTCCAAGGCGGCCCGTTCGCCGAACCCTCGCTGGCGATCGGCCGGGAGAAGGAAAGCGCCGGACCGGCCCGGATCGCGCGCTGGTTCGGACCGGCGGCGGGCTGACCACTCAGCGCAGCGGGCGGCTGGCCCCCCAGTACTCCCGGTTGAGATAGGAGCCGCGCAGCCGCATCACGTCGACCCGAGCGCCGGTGTACGGCGACTGGATCACCCGGCCGTCCCCGGCGTAGATCGCGACGTGATGGATGCCGGACCGCTTCCGGTTGTAGGAGAAGTAGACGAGATCGCCGGGTCGCAGCGCACGTCGCGGCACGGATCTGCCCACCAGTGACTGGTCGGCGGCGTCGCGCGGCAGCCGGATTCCGAGCATCGAGTACACGGTGGACGCCAGACCGGAGCAGTCGAAGCCCCATGAGGTCATGCCGGCCCACAGGTAAGGCAACCCGAGGAAGCGCCGCGCCTGGGCGACGACCTGCCGGCCGGACGGGCGCAGCGCGGCTGTGTCGGGGGCGTGGATGCTGACCGCCGAACGAGGCAGACTGCCGGCTCGCAGCGGACCTGCGGCGGCAACGACCACGCGGCTGCCTGAGACCTGGATGACCGGAAGGGTCGTCGCGTAGCTCAGCGCCACGGTGCGCAGATGCCCGCCGGCCGTGCCGCGCAGCTGCGCCCGCCGGGCGGTGACGGTCGCCTCGCGGCGCCACGCCCCCCAGTCGGCCGGTTCCGCCGCGAGCTGCCGGCTGGCGATCCAGCCGACGATGCCGGTGGGGTAGCGACCGCCCGTCTGGTCGGGGATCCGGATCCGGCTGAGTGTCCCGCGTCGGGCGAGTACGACGACCTGCTCGCCGTACCTCACCTGGGTCGCCAGGCGCTGGTAGAGGTGGCTGCGCTGGAAGAAGCTCATGCCGTGCAGCCAGTCGAGCAGGTGCGCGGGCGATTGCATCGCCGGCCGGTCGACCGGCTTCACCCGATGCGGGCCGGCCCACACCTCCGCGGCAGACACGGCGACGATTGCATTCCGAGCCGGCCGCGGTGCGGCGGCGGCGCCCGACGCGGTGGCGGCGGAGTCGAGCAGCTCGGTCAGCGCCCGAGTACCGATGGAGGCAGCGCTGGCCGCCGCGACGGACGGGCCCGCGCCGGGAAGGGTGACGGCGGCGAGCAGACCCCCGGCGACCGCAAGACCGGCTACGGCGAGCAGCGCTCGCGGCCGGGCGTCGGAGCAGGGAATGAATCGGGGTGGACGCAAGGTCGTCGGCCTCCATGTGTCGTGCTGGGCGGCACGGATGGCGCAGGACCCCTAGGCATCGACACGTTCCGGCAGACCCTGAAGGCGTCAGGGTCCGGCAGTCACTCCCCGAGGTAAAGGAAGCCGTAGGCCTCGTCGCGGAACGGGATCCCGGCCTCGGTGAGCGCGGCGTCCCAGTCGCCTCGGCAGTCGGGATCGGCGCCCTCGGAACCGTGGTCTGACGTCAGAAGGAACGTCGTGGCCTCGTACATCCCCATCCGGTCGAGATGGTCGAGGAAGACGCCGAGCCGGGCATCGGCGTCGCGCATCGCCGCATGCGCGACCGCCGAGTGCGGGCCGCCCTCGTGATGCCCGGTGTCGGTGAGCAGGACGTTCCACCAGGTCAGCTGCGGCGCCTCCGACGGCGACGGCCACAGGTCCAGCAGCTGCGTCAGCCCAACCGCGTCGACCGACGACGACCACGCGTAGCCCTTGATGCCCACGAAGTCCTCCGTCGTGTGCGGGTCGGTCGTGGGATCGGGCAGCAGCGAGTCCATGTCCGAGGCGCCGCCGGAGGAGCCGGACTCCCGGATCAGCCGGAACGTCGAGTACGTCGCTCCCGAGTCGGCCGGCTCGTTGATGCACGCCGTCGGCCCCGGCACCCGGTCGAAGGCGGTGCGTACGCCGGGGGCGAGCCACTCCGACCAGCGGTGCCAGGTACGCGCATCGTTCGTCAGCCGCTGCACCGCCTCGCTGCGGTCGTAGTAGGCGTTGTTGACGATGCCGTGCCGACCCGGGCCGACGCCGGTGAGCGCACACGTGTGGTTGACCAGCGTCACGCTCGGGAACTCCGCGATCGCGCCACCGGCGAACGCGCAGCCCCGTTCCAGCAGCCGGGCGACGGCGGGCAGCTCCCCCGCCGCGGCCAACGCGTACAACGAGTTCGAGTTGCAGCCGTCCCACAGCAGCCCGACCACGGGGCCGGGGTGCGGGACGAGGACGTCGACGAGCGCCTGCCCGTCCATGTCGCCCAGCTCGGCGAGCGGCACTCCGGCCAACCAGGCAAGCGTCGGCGCGACGTCGGGCACCCGCGCCGCC
Source organism: Mycobacteriales bacterium (assembly GCA_035550055.1). NCBI lineage: Bacteria > Bacillati > Actinomycetota > Actinomycetes > Mycobacteriales > Mycobacteriales bacterium. The sequence continues at coordinate 14,394 of DASZRO010000087.1, forward strand.
AGCGGGAGCACGCCCCGTGCGGTCACCGCGGGACCCGACAGGATCAGCGGCGCTCGGGACTGCACCACGTTGAGCGACCCGTGCTCGCCGCGGTGCCCACCCCGCTCGGGCCAGAAGTGACGGCCGGTGTGGACCACGGCGATGTCCGGAGCCGCCGGCGCGCTGAACAGTGACGCCAGCCGCTCGCCCGCCCAGGGGTAGGAGTTGCGGTCGTTGGCCGGGGACGGGTCGGCGAGCTCGTCGACCAACGTGGCGAACGCGAGCGGGTCCTGCGAGGCGATCGGGTTGCGGCCGTGGAGCACCTCAGCGGCTGAGTCCGGCTCGCGGCGCGAGAGGCGAGCGGCGCCGGTCGCGTTGGCCACCACGATGGAGTCGCCATCGGCGTACCCGATGAGGTCGACGACGGCTGACAGCGAGCTGTCGCAGAGCACGTCGACCGCGGCGTCGCGGAGCACCGCCGCGGAATCCGTCACTCGCCCAGTAAAACGGAAGAGCGGATGTGCCATGCGCCCGCTATGGGCTCGGATGGCACATCCGCTCTTGGGGCAGGTTCCGTGGACCTACCCGACCGAGAGCATCTGTACGGCGCGACGGGCCGACTCGGCCCGGCGCTGGCGGCGCTTGAGCACCGCCAGCCGTCGTACCAGCTCCCGATGCCGACGCTGCTCGTTCTCCCGCGACTGGTCGCGGGCTACCGACTCGTACAGCAAGGGGTGAAACATCGTGGAACTCCTTCGAAGCCGGGTGGCGGCGTAGGAGCCGTTCATGCGGCGACCCACACCTCGTCCTTGCGGGGGCGTCCCCGCGGTCGCTTGCGCGCCACGATCGCGCCCTGGACGACCAGCTGGCCGCCCCACACGCCCCATGGCTCGCGTCGCTCGAGCGCCTCGCTCAGGCAGGACAGCCGAAGCGGGCAGTCCAGACAGAGCGCCTTCGCGCGCTCGACGTCAGCCGGTGACTCGGCGAAGAAGAGATCCGGGTCAACCAGGTGACATGGCAGTGCGCATTCGGTGGTCTGCGCCATCTCCTGCCCACCTCCTCCATCTCGTTGTGCCGTTTCGGACAAATCGCGGTGTTTTCGGCAAAACAAAAGCCGCGGACCCTTTCGGGTGCCGCGGCTCCTGAACGCCGGTCTGTCGAACTCCGTCAGACCGGATCCCAGAAGCCTGGGGCACCTGCTGCGCCCTTGTTTCGCTTCGACCACATGGCTGCGGCCGCGAGCGTCGTCGTGCCAAGCGCGCACGTCGATGCCGGCGATACCCACGAAGCCACCTGAACCGGGGCAGCATGGAGGGCCGACATCGCGATCACGTTGCTGATCATCGTGGCCACCTCCTCCGGTTCCGGGCGCGGCCTTCGGCCGACGCCAACTGAACGCACCATACGGGTCGGTCCAGACCGGTGCAAAGCATTTATTGCGGACTTGATCAGAAAGTTATTTCTTCTCGCCGACGACGCGCAGCAGACCTTCCTGGACCATCGACACGACGTGGCGGCCGTCCCGCGTGAACAGCCGGCCGATTCCCAGCCCGCGCCCTCCGGACAAGCTCGGCGAGGACTGGTCGTAGAGCAGCCAGTCGTCGGCGCGAAACGGGCGGTGGAACCACATCGCGTGGTCCAGGCTGGCGACCATGATCTCGCGGTCGTCGTCCCAGGTCATCCCGCCGGCGAGCAGCGCCGAGTCCAGCAACGTGAGGTCGCTGGCGTAGGTGACCGCACAGACATGGATCAGCGGGTCGTCCGGCATCTCGCCGCTGGCCTTCAGCCACACCTGCTGGGTGTGGCGGTTCGCGGTGTCGCCTTCGGGCAGCCACGGCGGGTCGCTGACCCACCGGAGGTCGACCGGCCGCGGCCGGTCCCAGTTCGGCATCGGCGGGAAGCCCTGAGCGATGCGGCGCTCGGAGATCGTCGGGACCGTCTCGGGGTCAGGCGCCGCGGGCATCGGGAGGTAGGTGTCGACGCCGGGTTCTTCCACCTGGAACGACGCCGACAGGTGAAAGATCGGCTTGCCGTGCTGGACGGCGACCACCCGTCGCGTGGTGAACGAGCGGCCGTCCCGGATCCGGTCGACCTGGTAGATGATCGGGATCGTCGGGTCGCCGGGGCGCAGGAAGTAGGCGTGCAGCGAGTGCACGTGGCGATCGTCGGGAACCGTCCGGCCCGCGGCGACGAGCGCCTGTCCGGCCACCTGGCCGCCGAAGACCCGCTGCACGGTCTCGTCGGGGCTCAGCCCCCGGAAGATGTTCACCTCGAGCTGCTCGAGATCGAGAATGGTCAGCAGCGCAGGAAGCGGCGCGGCCTCGGTCACACCGGCGAACTTAGCGCGAGAGCGGAGGTGCCATCCGCTCAGGTGCGGAGTGCGGCGAGGACCTCGTCGCCGTACAGCTCCAGCTTCTTCGGACCGACACCCGGTACGGCGGCGAGCTCGTCGCGATCACCCGGCACCCGCTGCGCGATCGCGAGCAGCGTCTTGTTGTCGAAGACGATGAAGGCCGGGACCCCGTCGTCCTGGGCCCGCCGAAGCCGCCACTCGCGCAGCCGCGCGAACACCGGGTCGTCGGGCAGCACCGCCTTCGGCGAACGGGCCCGCTCGTCCGGCGCCGATGGCGGGCGGACCGCGTCGAGAAACCGGGAGGGCTTGCGCGAACGTCGGCCACCCGGCGCGCGGGCCAGCGCCCAGGAGAGGTTCAGGTGCCGTCGGGCACGGGTGACCCCGACGTAGAGCAGCCGGCGCTCCTCCGCGATCTGCTCGGCCGTCGACGCGTGGATGATCGGCAGTGTGCCGTCGACCAGGCCGACCAGGAACACCGCGTCCCACTCCAGGCCCTTCGCGGCATGCAGCGAGGCAAGGGTCACCCCGTCCACCGGCGGCGCGTGCTGCGCGTCCTGTCGCGCGACCAGCTCGCCCACGAAAGCCGACAGGTCTGCGGCAGGGTCCGCGGCGGCGAGCTCTTCGGCCAGGCCGACGATCGCGCGAAGCGACTCCCACGCGTCGCGCGCGGCACCCGCCCCGCTCGGCGGCGTGTCGCGATACCCCATCGCGGTGAGCACGTCGGCCACGATCGACGGCAGCGACTCACCCGACGTCTGCGACTCCGGCCGCGCGGCTCCCCGCAGCCGGGTCATCGCCTCGCGTACTTCCCGCCGCTCGAAGAACCGCTGCCCGCCGCGGACGACGTACGGGATGCCTGCGTCGGCGAGCGCCGCCTCGTAGACCTCCGACTGCGCGTTCACCCGAAACAGCACCGCTTGCTCGCGCAGCGGCACCCCGGCCTCGCGCAGCGCGGCGATCCGGGAGGCAACGGCGGCCGCTTCGGCAGGCTCGTCGTCGTAGGAGGCAAAAGCCGGCTCCGGGCCGTCGCCGGCCTGAGCCCGCAGCCGCGACTCCGGCTCGATCCGGTTGGCCAGCGTGACGACCTGGTTGGTCGAGCGGTAGTCGCGAACCAGCCGCACCACGCTCGCCGCGGGAAAGCGCCGCCCGAACTCGCGCAGGTAGTGCGGTGAGGCGCCCGTGAAGGAGTAGATCGTCTGGTTGGGATCACCGACGACGCAGAGGTCGTCGCGGTCGCCCAGCCACGCGTCGAGCAGCCGCTGCTGCAACGGGTTGACGTCCTGGTACTCGTCGACGGTGAAGTGCCGGTAGCGCTCGCGGACCTCGTCGGAGATCGATCTGCTGTTCTCGATCGCGGCGGCCATCAGCAGCAGCAGGTCCTCGAAGTCGATCTGGTCGCGGTCAGCGTTGACCTTCTCGTACGCCGCGAACACCCGCTGCACGTCCTCGAAGGGGAACGGCGGCTCGCGGTGAGCCGCCCGGGCGCGGACTGCGTAGTCGGCCGGCTCCACCAGCGCCGCCTTCGCCCACTCGACCTCGCTCGCCAGGTCACGCTGTCCCGCCACGGGGACGGCGAGCTTGCATGCCGCCGCAGCTGCCCGAATCGACGGCAGCTTGCTCTCGATCAGCGTCGGACGCGCCCCCGACGAGATCCGCGGCCAGAAGTAGGTGAGCTGGCGCAGCGCGGCCGAGTGGAAGGTGCGCGCCTGTACGCCGTCGGCACCGAGCCCGCGCAGCCGCGACCGCAGCTCCCCCGCGGCGCGGGTCGTGAACGTCACGGCGAGCACATGACTGGGCGCGATCTGCCCGTCGATCACCTGGTAGGCGATCCGGTGCGTGACCGCGCGAGTCTTGCCCGTGCCGGCACCGGCGAGGATGCAGACCGGTCCGCGCGGCGCCGTCACCGCCTGCCGCTGCTCCTCGTCGAGGCCGCTGAGCACCCGATCCAGCACATCCGCGGCCACCAGCTAATCCAACCAGCAGCCACGGACAGCGAGCCGGGGCCGACGGGAAGGATTCATCGCGTGCGCGCGTTCCAGCCAGTGCCACCGATCGAGACTGGGAGCATGTGATGAGCGGCCGGCTGACGATGTACACCACGAGCTGGTGCGGCTACTGCGTGCGCCTCAAGAAGGGGCTCGAGCGCGAAGGCATCGACTTCGACGAGGTCAACATCGAGACCGACCCCGAAGCTGAGGCGTTCGTCGTCGCGGCCAACAACGGCAACGCGACAGTGCCGACGCTGAAGCTCCCGAACGGTGAGGTCATGACGAACCCGCCACTCCCCACGCTGCTCGCCGCCCTCGGCGCCGGCTGAGCCGTCGGCGCGGGACGCGCCTGTTAGGTTGCCGACCGTGGCCGACATCGCCGGGATGCTCGCGGATCTGCGAGCCGAGTCCGACGACCTCGACGCGGTGATCAGCAGCGCCGACCCGTCGGCGCTATCGCGGCCCACGCCTGCAGAGGGCTGGTCGGCAGCGGACAGCCTCGGCCATCTCTGGTTCTTCGACCGGGAGGGCAGGCGAGCCCTCGAGTCGCCTGCCGAGTTCGGCGCTAAGCTCGACGCGCTGTTCGCCGATCCAGACGGGTTCATCGCGGCTCATCTGGCGTCGATCCGTTCCCTCGGCGACGCCCTCGTACCGTCCTGGCAGGACGAGCGCCGCAAGATCATCGACGCTCTCGCAGCCATCGACCCCGCCAGCCGGGTGCCGTGGTACGGACCGTCGATGTCGCCGATGTCGTTCGGTACGGCGCGGCTGATGGAGACCTGGGCACACGGTCAAGACATCGCCGATGCGCTCGGCGTGACCCGTACGCCGACCGACCGGCTGCGCCACATCGCGCATCTGGGAGTCAGCACCCGCGCCTTCTCCTATGCCGTTCGCGGCCAGCAGGCGCCCGACGTCCCGGTGTTCGTCTGCCTGACCGCGCCCAGCGGCGCCGAATGGACCTGGGGCGACCCGGACGCGCCCGACTCGGTGCGCGGGCCCGCGTTGGACTTCTGCCTGCGGGTCACCCAGCGGCGGCTGGTCGACGACCTCGGCCTCGAGGTGACCGGCGCTGCGGCACGGGAGTGGATGACGATCGCCCAGGCGTTCGCCGGCGGTCCGACCCTCACCGACGCGAGCCGGCGCGGCCTCACCGCCCGCTAGCCGGTGTTGTGGTCAGCCGGTGGCGGCGGCGAGCTCGGCGTCAGCCTGGCGCTGCTGCGCCCGCTTGCTCGGCCGCTTCACCATCGTCGGAGCCGCGTCTTCGTCGCTGACCGTGAAGAACGCGAACACCGCGGCGCACAGCGCCAACGCCGCTGACACGACGAAGGCCGCGTGGAAGGCGCGCAGGTTGGCGTGCGGATGCCCGTGGACGAGGCGCGTGACGCCGACTGCGGAGATCACGGTGGTGAGGATGGCAACGCCGAGAGCGCTTCCGACCTGTCGCGCCGTGTTGAACAGCGTCGACCCGCGGCCGGTCGAGGCCTGGCTGATCGTCGCGAACGCTGCCGCCTGCACCGGGGTGAAGACATGCGCGATGGACAGCCCGAGCAGGAACATCAGGCCGCGCACCAGCCACAGACTCGTCCCGAACCCGATGAAGGTCATGCACAGCGCCAGTACGGCGACACCGGTCAGCCCGGCGGCGATCAGCCGGCGCGGGCCGACCTCGGGGTAGAGGCGGGTCGAGATCTGCGCGCCGATCATCACACCGATGGCCTCGGGGAAGGTGCTCAACCCGGCGTTCAGCGCGGACAGGCCGAGGCCGACCTGGAAGAACAACGCCACGACGTACAGCGTGCCGAGAAACGCAGCCATGCCGATGAACAGCACGATCGTCGAGGACCGGAACAGTCGGTTGCCGATCAGGTGCAGGTCGATCATCGGGTGCGCGTGAGCGAGCTCGTAGCGCACCAGCAACGCGAGCAGTACGACGCCCGCGACGGCCAGGCCGAGGATCGTCGGCGAGCCCCAGCCGCGTGAGGGCCCTTCCGACAGCGCGTACATCAGCGCGGGCAGGCCCGTGCCGGCCAGCAGGAAGCCACCGATGTCGAACCGGCCGGCGTCGGGCTGGCGGTGCTCGTGGAGGAACAGGATGCCGAACACCAGCGCAGCGATGCCGATGGGCAGGTTGACGAAGAACACCCACCGCCACGACACATCGGTGACCAGCAAGCCGCCCAGGACCGGGCCGATGGCCGGCGCGAACGCCGTCGGGACGATCAGGATCCGCGAAGCACGCACCCGCTCGGCGGGCGGGAACGTCCGGTACAGCAGCGCCATCCCGGTCGGGGTGAGCATCCCTCCACCGACGCCCTGGAGGATCCGGAACACCACGAGCTGGGTGAGGTTCTGCGACAACCCGCACAGCGCAGACGCGCCGGTGAAGATGACGATGGCGGTCAGCAGCATCCGCTTCATGCCGAAGCGGTCGCCCAGCCATCCCGAGGCGGGGATGAAGACGGCGAGGCTGACCAGGAAGCCGACGACGACGCTGTCGATGTGAGCCGGGCTGACGTCGAAGTCGTGGGCGAGCTGCGGCAACGCGACGTTGACGATGGTGATGTCCATGATCGCCATGAACATCGCTGACACGAAGACCACGCTGACCGCGATCTTGGGATTGATGCGGTCTGCAAGCACGTCCTAAGCAAACACCGCCGAGGCAACGGAGATTCCCGCGGCTATGCGCATGTGCCATCCGCTCGTTCGAGCCAGCCGGTGATCAGCCAGTGGGCGATCGATGACGCCGGCGGCAGCGTGTCGACCTCGCGCTGCAACGCGGCCCGGTCGAACCACCGCACGTCCTCGAGCTCGTGGTCGCGATCCGCGACGTCGCCGCCGACGACCCGCGCCTCGTACCCCAACATCAACGACTGCGGGAACGGCCAGGGCTGGCTGGCGCGATAGACGACCCGGTCGATGAGCACCCCGGTTTCCTCGCGGACCTCGCGGTGCACCGCCTGCTCGGCCGACTCCCCCGACTCGACGAAACCGGCGATCGTCGAGTACCGACCTGCGGGCCAGGACGGCTGACGGCCCAGCAGCACCCGGTCGGCGCCGTCGTGCAGCAGCACGATCACCGCCGGGTCGGTTCGCGGGAAGTGCTGGGAGCCGTCCGCGACGCAGCGGCGCGACCACCCGGCCTGGATCACCTCGGTCGGCTCGCCGCAGCGAGGGCAACGCGGATGTGTCGCGTGCCAGTTGCCGAGCGCGATGAGCGTGACGAGCAGCCCGGCGTCGAGGTCGCTGAGCGCCGCGCCCATCATTCGCAGGTCGAGCAGCCGGCCACCGAGCACCCGCGGCGGATCACCGATCGTGCCCCAGTAGGCGACGCCGTCCTCGCCGACGCCGAGCAGCAGCCGCTCACCGTCACCCTGCCAGCCGGCGGCGTCGACGAAGTGCAAGGCCGGCGGGCCGTCCTCGAGGGCGGTGGCGCGTCCGGCCTCGTCGACCACCAGCAGCTTTCCGCTCTCCCACGCCGACGCGAGCCACGCTGCGTCTTCGCGATGCAGCGCGGCTCGATCGACGGCGGTGCGTGACAACGACGGGATGGTCTCCACCCCGCCAACCTAGAGCTAGTGCGAGGCGCGAGTTGGCCGGTCCTTCGTCACGCCGGCGACCACGAACTGGTGGCGAGCCGAGGTCCAGCGCCAGGTGATGACGTAGTTCGTGCCGGCCGCGCAGTTCGGTGTGCAGTTGTTGGACACCGAGATGAACCGACCGGCGGCGACGTGTCCGTACGGCTGCGAGGTGCCCGGATAGGCGCAGCTGAGTGCCTTGTGGTTGGGGCACTTCGCGAAATGCGCGGGCAGCCAGGTGCCGTTGGCGTCGTACATCACGCCGCCGAAGTAGCTCACGTCGCCGCCGATCGTGCGCACTGCGACCGACGCGTGGCCGGGGATCACCTCACCGCCGTCCGAGAGCCGGGTGACGAACCGACCGGGGCCGTACTTCGTGACCGGCGCACCGTCGGGATGCCAGGCGCCGCCGGCGTAGCGGACGACGACGATGGCCTGCTTGGTGGCGTAGGCCCCGACGTAGGCCGAGCGGTCCGCGATCGGACCGGCGACATGCTTGCCGTCGTGGGCGGCGGCGTAGCGGGTCAGCGACGCCGCGGACGGCGCGGCCGCGGTGTGGACGCTCTGCGACCCGTTGGCGGGGACGACGACCACGGCAACCGTGACCGCGGCCGCCGCGACGGCGACCAGTCCGCCGCCGACGGAGATTCGAAACCTACGAAGCTTCACTGCGCGCTCCCGGAGTACGTCGAGGGGTGGGCCAACAGGGTCGAGAGGCGCGACAGCGCGCTCCAGTCGTTCACGAATCTCCTTCTCGGTCATCTCATTCATCGGTGGTCACCTTCAACTCAGCAGCGAGCCGCTCGAGGGCCCGGGAGGTGTAGGACTTCACCGCACCGACGCTCACTCCCATGAGGTCGGCGGTCTGCGCCTCGGTGAGATCCGCGTAGTAGCGAAGCGCCACGGCCTCCCGCATCCGGCGGGGCAGAGTGCGCAGCGCGACGACGACGTCCGTTCGGTCGACCGCGGCGGTCGCCGCGTCGTCGACGCGCTCACTGCGATGGACCAGCGGCGCGTACTTCGTGGCGACGAGCCGGCGTCGCATGGCCGACCGGGCGAGGTTCATCACCGTCGTACGCAGGTAGGCCAGCGACGCCTCGGGGTCGCGCAGGCGAGTCAGCCGGCCGTTCGCCGCCAGTCGGACGTAGGCCTCCTGGACGACGTCCTCGCACGCCGCGGTCTCGTCGAGCAGCAGGGCGGCCAACCGCACGAGCCCGCGATAGTGCACGACGTAGAGCGCGGCCAGCGGGTCGCCCCCCGCCGCGTCGCTCACCGCTCCATCGTGCCGCTGTCGCGGCAGCAGCTGCGTCATTCCTGCCTCACGCGGGTCCAGACGCCTGCCTCACCCGGAAGGTTGCACGCCCTCCTGGCCGATCAGCGCGGCGAGCTCGGCACGGCTGAGCAGGCGCTGCGGGCGTACGACGGACATGTCCCGCACGTACAAGAAGCCCGCGGTCACGACGTCCGGGTCGACGCCGGCGAGATCCGCCCACGCCAGCCGGTAGATCGACAGCTGCAGCGCGGCCGCGTCGAACTCCGTCCCGGTCGGTTTGGCTCCCGTCTTGTAGTCGATGACGTCGTATCCGCCGTCGTCGCTGCGGTAGACCGCGTCGATCCGGCCGCGCAACAGCCGGCCGCCGACCACCATCTCGAAGGGCGCTTCGACCTTCGCCGGGATCCGTTGCGCCCAGCCGCCGACAAGGAACTTCTCCTGCAGCTCGGCGAGATCGGCGTCGGACAGGTCGGCATCCTCGGCGCCTGGGAGGTCGTCGGGCTCGAGTAGCGCCGCGGCACCGTAGAGCTGCTCGACCCACTGGTGGAAACGCGACCCGCGCCGCGCCTGTGCCACCGGTCGAGCCGGCAGCGGGCGCGCCAACGCCGCAGCGAAGGCGTCCTCGTCGCGGGCGAGCGCCACCACCTGGCTCGTGGTGAGCCTCGCCGGCACTGGGACCTCGACGATCCGGTTGCGCCGGCGACGCGCCTCGTCGAGCAGCAGCGCGGTGTCGCGCCGCCACTCCTCGCCGATGCCGGCGGAGTCCGCCGCGAGCATCGGCAGCTGCTGCGCGCCCGTGCGTGCCGCGACCACGAGGTCTGCGGCGGCCCGGCGGCGGGCCGCCTCGTCAGGTTCGGTAAGGACCGGCCACGCGACGTCAGCCACTCCGGCGTCGAGGATCGGGTTCCCGGCGCCATCCTCCGGGTCGTCGCACCAGCCGTCGATGACGACCTTCGGTTCGCCGAGCGCCACCACTTCCTTCAGGAACGGCGAGAGCGGACAGGCCTCCTTGCGGGTGCCGCTCCAGCAGTAGGCCGACAACCAGAGCTCTCGGCGGGCACGGGTGAAGGCGACGTAGGCGAGCCGCCGTTCCTCGTCGGTGGCGTCCGAGCGCCACTCGGCCTTGAACGCCTCGAAGTCGCTCTTCTCGTAGCCGCCGAGCTCCGGCAGGTCCTCGCGATCGCCGCGGCAGGCGAACGGCAGCACCGCCGCGCCGGTCACCCAGCTCGACCTCGACCGCGACGTCGGGAACACGCCCTCGACCAGCCCGGGGACGGCGACGATGTCCCACTCCAAGCCCTTGGCGGCATGGATCGTCATCAGCTTGACGGTGTCGGTGTCCGACACCGCGCCGAGGTCCAGACCGCGCTCGTTGTCGGCGGCGGCGCGCAGGTAGGCGACGAACGCGGCGAGGTCGGCCTCGCCGTCGATCCCGTTGAACTGCGCCGCGACGTCGAGGAACGCGTGGATGTTCGCGCTGCGGGCCGCCGCCAGGGCGGCGTCGGCGGCTTCGATCTCCACGTCGAGTCCGGTCGTCGCGATGATCTCGGTGACCAGGTCGACCAGCGGCTGACCGACGAGACGGCGCAGCCGACGGATCTCCGCCGCGAACCGCCCGAGCCGCTCGACCGCCTCGGCGGACAGGCCGGGGTGCTTGCCCGGCGACTCGATCGCTTCGAGCAAGGAGGGCGCCTCGACCGGATCCGCCGTCGTCGTCGCCTGGGCGAGCACGGTGTCGACGCCCGCTGCGACCGACGGCTCGTCGGCAACCGCACGGGAGTCCGCCCCAGCGGCAACGTCCGCGTCCTCCACCTCCCCGGACAACCGCAACCGCGCGAGGTGGCCGGCGCGGCGCCCGATCGCGGCGAGGTCGCGTACCCCGATTCGCCAGCGCGGGCCGGTCAGCAGCCGGACCGCCGCGGCGTTCGACGTCGCGTCGGCCAGCAGGGTGAGCATGGCGACGATGTCGCTGACCTCCGGCATCGCCAGCAGACCGCCGAGCCCGACGACCTCGACCGGGATGTCACGCGCGGCGAGCGCCTGGTGCAGCCGCGGGAAGTCGGTACGCCGGCGGCCGAGGACGGCGATCTGTCCCGGCGCCGTGCCGTCAACGATCGCCCCGGCCACCCGATCGGCCAGCCAGCTCGCCTCGTCGTTGGCGGTGGGCAGCCGCGACACCCGGACCATCCCGCTGTCGGTGAGATCCGGCTTGGCGCGCAGCCACGGCAGGTCGAGCCAGGACCGCCGCTTGGTGAGCAGCGACGTCTGCAACGGTTCGGCGACGGCGTTCGCGACGTCGAGAATCCGCTCGTGGCAGCGAAAGCTCATCATCAACGGCATCGCAGCCGTCGAAGCCGGGTCGGGCGCGAAGTGCTCGGCGAAGCGCGACAGGTTCGACGACGCCGCGCCACGCCAGCCGTAGATCGCCTGGTTCGGGTCTCCGACCGCGGTCACCGCGTGGCCACCGCCGAACAACGTCGCGAACAGCACGCGTTGCGAGACACCGGTGTCCTGATACTCGTCGAGCACGACCAGTCGGTATCGGTCGCGTTCGATCGCCGCGACCTCGGGCGCGCGCTCGGCGATTCGGCAAGCGAGCGCGATCTGGTCGCCGAAGTCGATCAGATCCAGCCGCGCCTTCTCCTCCTGGTAAGCCGTGACGAGGGCCAGGAGCTCGTCGCGGGACAGCGTGCGCTCGGCCATCTCGCGGACCCACGCCAACGTCTTGGGCAGGCTTGCGACCGCCTCTCGCACCGCCGCGTCATGGCGACGGACGTCCTCCGGGGTGCACAGGTGGTCCGACAGTTCGCCGGCCAGCGCAACGATCAGCTCTGCGACGTACGACGTGCTCCAGTCCAGGTGCGGGAACGGGCCGGGCGCCCGGCTCGCGACGCGCATCGCGAGCTGCCACTGCACCGCCTCGGTCAGCAGCGTCGCGCCGGGCTCGCGGCCGATTCGCAGCGCGTGGTCGCGCACGATCTGCGCGGCGTAGGAGTTGTACGTCGCAACCGTCGGCAGCTCTTCGGTGTCATCCGCGGACGGTTCGCGCGCGGGCAGTCGGGCGACGCTGTGGCGGACCCGCTCGGCGAGCTCGCCGGCCGCCTTGTTCGTGAACGTGACGCCGAGGATGCGGTCGGCCGGGACGCCGAACCAGGCGATCGCGTGCACGATCCGCGCCGCCATCACGGTGGTCTTGCCCGACCCGGCGCCGGCGACGACGAGCTGCGGGACGAGATCGGCAGTGATCACCGCGAGCTGTTCGTCGGTGAAATCCTTGCCGAGCAGCTCGGCGAGGTAGCTGCCATCGGCGGTCGGGACAGTGGTCACGACATCACCTGTGCGCCGTCTTCCCGCGACGGACACGACGTTCGGAACCGGCAGTAGCCGCAGCCGTCGTTGGGCCGGGCCGGGAACGTCTCGTTGCGGATCCCGCTCGCGATACCCCCGACCAGCTCGTCCACCCAGTCCTCGTCCGGACCCAGCGCGTCCTGACGCTGCACCTTCACCTTGTCGCGCGCACTCTTGCGCAGCTGGACGAGCTCGGCGCCGCCCGGGGTCGTCGACCACTGGGCGAACGCGCCTTGCCGCGTCACGAGCTGGTAGACCCCGAGCTGGGCGTCGGTCTTCACCCGCTCGTCGGTGGGCGGGTTGCGGCTGGTCTTCAAGTCGACGACGACGAGCTTGCCCGCACTGTCGAGCTCGATGCGGTCGGCCCGGCCCCGCACCACGACGTCGTCACTGACCGCGATCTCGAAGGCGACTTCTGCGCTGGCGCACTCACGGTCGTTCGCGGCGTGCCAGGCAAGGAAGCGTTGCAGGGCGTCGCGCGCCTCTTTGTGGTCTCGCACGGCCTGCCACTTCGCGTCGTACGGCAGCAGATGCCACACCGAGTCGAGCCGCTCGACCAGCACGTCGATGTCGGCGTCGAGCTCGCCGACCACGACCGCCTCGGCAAGGGCGTGCACGATCGACCCGAACCCCTGGGCCGTGGAGGTGCTCTCGCTGGCGTGCGCCTCGCGGTCCAGGAACCAGGCGCGCGGACAGCGGTCGAAGGCCGCGACCGCCGACGCCGACAGCGCCACCGGCTGGTCCGGGTCGCGGACCGCGGCGGCACCGGGGGTCCAGTCCGCCAGCCCCCACCATCGGTCCGGCGACGCGGCGGCGACGAGCGGCTCCCCGTCGTCGTCGGCGGCATCGGCGAGGTCGGCAAGACACGCCGCGGCGACCGCCTGCAGCTCGGGTTCGATCGCGTCGTCACGCAACGCACGTCGCAGCCGGCCGACCAGGGATGCCGTCGACAGCACGCCCGTGCTCGACGTGATCGACTCGGGCAGCTCCAGGCCGGTCTCGGTGAGCAACCGCGACGGCCGCTCCGCGAGGTCGTCGGTGCCAGAGGTCGCGGTGAGCACCAGCCGCTGACGAGCGCGGGTGACCGCGACGTAGAACAGCCGCCGCTCGTCGGTGAGCAACGCCGCCGTCGTCGGGCCGCCGCCGGGCACCCCCGCGGCTAGCCCATCGGCGTCGAGCAGAGTGCCGCGACGGCGTACGTCGGGCCAGACGCCCTCCTGCACGCCGGCAACGACGACGAGGTCCCACTCCAGGCCCTTCGAGCGATGGGCGGTCAGCAACCGCACGGACCCGAGTGCGCCGGCCTTCTCCTCGAACGGCGCGGCGGGGATCTCCTGCGAGGAGACTTCGTCGAGCAGGCCGTCGACCGTCGCCCGCGGCTGGCTGTCCTCGAGCCGGTTGGCGAGGTCGAACAGCGAGAGCACCGCGTCGAGGTCGCGGTCCGCCGCTCGGCCTTCCGCGTCCGGCGAAACCGCTGCGTTGGCGAGCCGATGCGCCCAGTCGGACCCGTCCCACAGCGCCCACAGCACTTCTGCGGGGGTGCCGCCGCCGGCCGCGACCTCCTCAGCAGCACGCAGGATTCGGTTCAGCCGCAGGGCGGGGGCGGCGATCCAGTCCTCCACCGTCGCGAGCACCCCCGGGTCAGCCACCGCCTCGGCGACGAGCAGGGCGGAGGGCCGTGCCAGGCCACCTGCCGCCTCGCGGTCGATCTCGCGTAGCCGCCGTCCCAGCGCGCGCAGCTGCGACGGAGACGCCCCCGCCAGCGGTGAGGTGAGCAGCAGTCGCGCGATCTCGGGAGAGATCGACGCGGGCTCGCGGCCGAGCCGCTTCGCCCGCAGCCGCTCCGCGACCACCTCCAACGCGCGCAGCAGCGGTGCGACCGCCGGGTCACGGGACAGCGGCAGCTCGTCGGCGGCGACCGACACCGGCACCCCGGCCGCGACGAGCGCGCGGCGTACCGTCGGGATGCTGCGTACGCCGGAGCGGACGAGCACCGCCATCCGCGACCAGGCGATCCCGTCGAGCAGGTGGCTGCGACGCAGCAAGTCCGCGATGCCCGCGACCTCCGCCGCCACCGAGGAGAACAGCCGAATCTGCGGCGGCGGACCGGGCGGACCGGCAGGCTCGAGCCCGCGATGCTCCTCCCGGCGGGGGGTCAGCTCGCCGAGCGGGAGGCGCGCGGCCGCGGCGCGCGAGAGCGCAACCAGATCCGGGCCCGATCGCCGGCACACCCGCAGGGCGGTGACCGGGGCGGGCGCCCCCGCCGCAGTACGAAAGCGGTCGGGGAACTCGATGATCCCGCGTACGTCGGCACCCCGGAAGCCGTAGATCGACTGGTCCGGGTCGCCGACCGCGACGAGCAGCCGACCACGACCGGCGAGCAACCGGAGCAGCTCCTCCTGCGACGGGTCGGTGTCCTGATACTCGTCGACGTATACCGCGCGGTAGCGGGTGCAGACCTCCGCAGCCGGCCCGCGCAGCAGCCTGACGGCTCGGTCGACCAGGCCCGCGTAGTCGACCTCGTTGCGCAGCGAGAGCACCTCGAGGTACTCGGCCATGAAGTCGCTGGCGGCGATCCACGACGCCTGGCCGTGCCGCTCGCCGAGGGCGCGAAGGGCAGACGGGTCGAGACCGCGCTCGCCGGCGCGGTCGAGCAGGTCGCAGACCTCGCGGGCGAACCCGCGCAACGTGAGCGCCGGCCGAAGCTCGTCGGGCCAGCGGGTACGTCCCTGGCCGGCGGCGTTGCCCGCGAGCAGCTCCCGCACCCGCAGCTCTCGCTCCGCGCCCGACAGCAGCCGCGGCAGGACGTCACCGGGCGCGACGCCGTAGCCGCGCAGGATCTGCAGGCAGAAGCTGTGGAACGTCGACGCGGACGGCTCGACGACGGTGCGGCCGAGCCGTGCGGCGATCCGGCTGCGCAGCTCCTCTGCGGCCTTGCGGCTGAAGGTGAGCACGAGCACCTCGTCGGGCGCGGCGCCCTGGCGCACCCGCTCCACGACCGCCTCGACGAGGGTGGTCGTCTTCCCGGTTCCCGGACCGGCCAACACCAGCAACGGACCGTCGCTGTGGTCGACGACGGTCTGCTGGGAGGGGTCGAGCTCGGGCGCCGCGACCGGTTCGACCGGTGCGCGCACCAGCCGGTAGGTCGGGCTCGCGTTCACTCCGTAGATCTCAGCACCCGGCTACGACGTACCCCGTCCCAGCGGGCGCGGCGCAGGTCGACCCGTTCGCCGTCCATCGGTACGCCGTCGGCACGCAGCAGCGGAACCTGGCGATCTCTGACCTCGGGCGCACACGACCCGTCGCTGCGCACGACGCGATGCCACGGCACCTCTGCGCCGTAGTGGCGCATCACGACCGCGACGGTCCGGCCGGTGCCCTGCCCGACGTACTCCGCGACATCGCTGTAGGCCATCACGTGGCCGACCGGGATCGCGTCGACCGCGTCGAGCACCGCGCGCGCGTAAGGCGTCACGCACCGGACCCTAGTGACCACTAGCGTCAGGGCCCATGCGCATTCTCGTGATCGGCGGTACCCGGTTCGTCGGGCGCCACATCGCCCAGACCGCACTCGATCGCGGCCACGACGTCACGCTGTTCAACCGCGGGCGCAGCGACCCGCAGGCGCTGCCGGCTGCGACCCACCTCGCCGGTGATCGCAACAGCGACCTGTCCGCGCTCGCGGATGGCGAGTGGGACGCGACGATCGACGTGAGCGCTTATGTGGCGCGTCAGGTCCGCAGCCTGCTCGATGCGCTCGGCGGGCGGGCCGGACACACCACCTTCATCTCGACGATCAGCGTCTTCGACGTCGGACGGCTGCCGCGGCGCGGCTTCACCGAAGAGGCACCCCTGCTCGAACCGTCCTGGGCGCAGGACTACGACGCTGCGAAGTACGGCGAGCTCAAGGTGGCCTGCGAGCTCGCGGTGGCGGAGGCCGCGACGACGCCGTTGATCATCCGGCCCGGCTTCGTCATCGGACCCGGCGACAACACCGAACGCTTCACCCACTGGGTGCGCGAGGTCGCGGCGGGGAAGGCGTTCGACGCCCCAGACCCGGACCAGCCGCTGCAGGGAATCGACGCCCGCGACCTCGCGGCCTTCACCGTGGCGGCCGTCGAGCACGCTACGACGGGGACCTTCGACCTGACCGCGCCGGCTCAGCCGCCGACGTTCTCCCAGGTGTTCGACACCATCGCGGCGGCACTGGACGTCGGACTTCCCGAGATCACGTGGAGCAAGGCCTCGGCCGCGCTACCGCTCAGCCTGCCGCGAGAAGCCTGGCCGATGATGCACGCCGACGTCTCGAAGGCGGTCGACGCGGGCCTGACGTGGCGCCCCCTGGCCCAGACGGTTCGCGACCTCGCCGACCACATCGGCCTGCGTACGGCCTAGTAGAGCGGTTCGTCTCCCAGCACCTGGGTCTGCCAGGCGGTCACCCCGCCCTGCACATGCTTGGCGTCGGAGAAGCCCGCGTCCTTGAGCAGCGCCAGAGCCTCGGCCGAGCGCACCCCCGACTTGCAGTACAGAACGACCGGCTTGTTCTGCGGCAAATCGGCCAGCTTCGAGGGCAGCTCACCCTTCGGGATCAGCGTCGCGTCGGGGATGCGCACGATCTCCCACTCCGCAGGCTCCCGCACGTCGACGAGATAGATGTCGTCCCCGCGCTGCTTCATGGCGTTGAGCTCGCCCGCGGTGATCGTCGACCCGGCCGCAGCTTCGACGGCCTCGTCCGACACGACGCCGCAGAACGCCTCGTAGTCGATGAGCTCGGTGATCGTCGGGTTCTTGCCGCACAGGGGGCACTCCGGGTCCTTGCGGACCTTCACCGACCGGTAGGTCATCTCGAGCGCGTCGTAGATCATCAACCGGCCGACGATCGGTTCGCCGATCCCGGTGATGACCTTGATCGCCTCGTTGACCTGGATCGAACCGATCGATGCGCAGAGCACGCCGAGCACGCCACCCTCGGCGCACGACGGGACCATGCCGGGCGGCGGCGGCTCCGGGTACAGGCAGCGGTAGCACGGGCCGTGCTCGGACCAGAACACCGACGCCTGGCCGTCGAAGCGGTAGATCGAACCCCAGACGTAGGGCTTGTTGAGCAGCACACAGGCGTCGTTGACGAGGTAGCGGGTCGCGAAGTTGTCGGTCCCGTCGACGATCAGGTCGTACTCCGCGAAGATCCCCATCACGTTGGAGGAGTCCAGCCGCTCCTCGTGCAGGTTGACCTGCACCAGCGGGTTGATCTCGGCGACCGACGCCTTCGCGCTCTGCGCCTTCGACCGCCCGACGTCGCTCTGGCCGTGGATCACCTGACGCTGCAGGTTCGACTCGTCGACGACGTCGAAATCGATGATGCCGAGCGTCCCGACGCCGGCGGCAGCCAGGTACATCAGAGCGGGCGAACCGAGTCCTCCGGCGCCGACACAGAGCACCTTCGCGTTCTTGAGCCGCTTCTGACCGTCCATGGCGACGTCCGGGATGATCAGATGCCGCGAATACCGACGTACCTCTTGCGGCGTCAGCTCCGCGGCGGGCGCTACGAGCGGGGGAAGCGGCACAACGTCACCTCTGGTCGAGAGCTGTCAGGCGCAGGCGCCGGTCGGTTACAAGCCTTGCACAGCGGAAAACCCCCGGATCGCACCGGTTGTTCCATCGCCGACCGAGAAGGGCGGCTACCAGGAGAACCAGCGACGGCGACCTTCGGGCGCCTGTTCCTGGGCGTCGTCATGGCCGTCGGAGTGGCCGTAGGCCTGCCACTGTGCTTCCTGGTCGAACGGCTCGTTCGCCGACCCCGGTGATCCTGCGGCGGCCGGCGCTGCACCAGGCGACGGGCTCCACGCCGGCAGCGGCGGCGGGACCGCGGCGCCCGGCGAGCTCGCGCTGAAGTCGACGTCCGCGCTGTCTTCGACGTCGTCGGGGTGCTGGTCGTCGTCGGGGTGCGTGTCGTGGTCGGGCGCCGGTTCGTCGTCGGCCGTCTCCGGCACGGCCGTCAGCGTCGCTGGCGCTGTCGCATCGGTGGTGGCCGGGGCGGGCGCGTCCGCGGACGTGGTCTGCGCCGGGGTCTGCGGCGCGGACGCCTGTGCGGTGGAGGCCGACACCGCGGCCGCCGGCTCGTCGACCGGGGCGATCGCGGCGACCGAGTCGGCGCGGGCGCGGCCGAGCAGCGTCTGCGCGAGTGCGACGATCGCGTCGTCGATGTGAGCCTTGATCCGCTCCTCGGCAGCCGCCACCGCCGCGTCGACGTCTGCATCGGAGGCCCCGCCGGAGGTCGCGGCAGCCGGCGCGGGCGCGGCCTTGGCCAGCTCCTCGACCTGCTCGCGCAGCGCGGCGAGCGCAGCGGTCGGCGAGTCGGCCGCCAGTGTCGCGACCTGACCCCGCAGCGAGGACAGCTCGCCGGCCAGCGATGCCAACCGGGGTTCGAGGGCAAGGACAGCGCTGTCGTCCCCCGACCCGCTCGACACCGCGAGCGCCGCCTGTGTGCCGGAGGCGATCGAGTCGAGGCTTGCCTGGGTCCCGGTAGCGAGCGCCTCGACCCGGCCGTGCAGCGCCTGCAGCGAGGCGTTGTGCTCGGTCAGCGACTGGCCCAGTCGCTGGGACAACGGGCCGATCATGCCCTCGAGGGCGGCCAGCCGCTCACTGACACCCGAGTCGGGCCTCGCCACCGCCGTCTCGATCGCGCTCAGCCGTTGCGCCAGCGGCGCGAACGAGCCTTCGATGCCAGTGAGGCGCTGCTGGAGCCCGTTGATGTTGTCCTGAAGTGCCGACACGCGCTCGCCGTACGAGGGCAGGGCCTGCATGCCCGTGGTCAGTACGCCGATCGTCTCGGCCTGCGAGCGCACGTGCGCGTCGATCGCGCTGAGGGCACCGCGGGTGTCCGCGAGCTCCTCACCGCGTTGGGCGACCATCCGCGCCACTCCGTCGAGTCGCTCGGCAAGGAAGCGGACCGCTTCGCGAAGCTCGGCGATCACGCCGTTCGCCACCTCGGCGCCCGCGACGCCGGGCTCGGCGCGCATCTCGGCGATCTGCTGGCCGAGCCGCATCACCTGGTTGCGGACATCGGTCAGCGCCGCGGTCGGGTCAGGCGCGGAAGGCACCGATCCTGGCGCTCCCGACGGGTCCATGCTCACCGACATCTCCTTGATCGATCGCTTGGAATGAGTATCCCCGTTCGAGCGGGTTCGCGCAGTCTTCGACGCTTCTCCCGGAACGTCGCGTCACGGATCGGCGAACGCTGAGTACGCTTCGGCCACCGTGACCGCATCAACCGAGACCGCCGACCGGGGCCGGCGGCTGCCTCGTTCGGCGCGGCGCAAGCAGCTACTCGGCGCGGCGCAAGAGGTGTTCGTCGCGCACGGGTACCACGCCGCTGCGATGGACGACATCGCCGAACGTGCCGGGGTCAGCAAGCCGGTGCTCTACCAGCACTTCCCGAGCAAGCTCGAGCTCTACCTCGCGCTGCTCGACCTGCACGCCGACGCGCTGGAGCGTCAGGTCCGCAACGCCTTGGAGAGCACGAGCGACAACCACGACCGGGTGTTTCGCTGCGTGGAGGTCTACTTCGACTTCGTCGACGAGCCGGGCGGTGCCTTCCGGCTGGTGTTCGAGTCCGACCTGCGCAACGAACCCACCGTGCGAGAGCGGGTGGACCGTGCGCTGCAGCGCTCGGTGGAGGCGATCGCAGACACGATTGCGAGAGACACCGGCCTCAACCGGGAGGATGCGGAGGTCCTGTCCTGCGGGCTTGCTGGGGCGGCGGAGATCAGCGCCCGATGGTGGCTGGACTCGGAAGGCCGCATCCCCAAGCAGCGGGCGATCGAGCTGATCCAGACGCTGACGTGGCGCGGGATCGGCGGCTACCCGCGTGCCGGGTCGCCGCCGGCCTGAGGGCCGGTTCACCGTCGGCGTAGCGCCAGATCTGCGGCTACCCGCGAGCCGAGTCACCGCCGGCGCGAGGGCCGGTTCACCGTCGGCGTAGCGCGAGATCGGCGGCTACCCGCGAGCCGAGGCACCGCCGGCCTGAGGGCCGCTTCACCATCGGCGTAGCGCAAGGTCGGCGGCTACCCGCGAGCCGAGGCACCGCCGGCGCGAGGGCCGGTTCACCATCGGCGTAGCGCAAGGTCGGCGGTTACCCGCGAGCCGAGTCACCGCCGACGCGAGGGCCGGTTCACCGTCGGCGTAGCGCGAGTTCGCCCCGGCGTACCGGCCGGTCAACTAGCCTGCCCCGCATGGAGGTTCGCATCGGCATCAAGGGCGCCCCGCGCGAGATCTCGTACGAGAGCGCGCAGACCGCCGACGAAATCCAGCAGCTGGTCGAGAAGGCCATGCGCAGCGAGGACCCTGCGTTGACCCTCGTCGACGAGAAGGGCCGGCGCGTGATCGTCGCCATCGACAAGCTGGCCTACGTCGAGATCGCCGAAGGCGATCCGCGCCGCGTCGGCTTCGGCGCCCTCTAACCAGCAACGCTCCGTTGCTGGGCCATTCCCCCCAGTAACGCTCCATTGCTGGGCCATTCCCCCAGCGACGCTGCGTTGCTGGGGTGGTAAGCCGGGTGACGCTGCGTTGCTGGGGTCAGGAGGCCAGGCCTAGCGACTCCATGCGCTCGGTGTGGCGCTGAGTGAGTCTGGCGAGCATCTCGCCGAGGGCGGCCAGGTCGCCGGCACCGCCGACGATCAGCCGGGTCAGTGCGTCGCGGTCGACCGCGACCCGCTGCGCCTGGACCAGCGCCTCCCCGACGAGGCGGCGTGCCCACAACGCCAGCCGGCCGGCGACGGCCGGATCCGCCTCGATCGCCGACCGGACGTGCGCCACCGCGAACTCGGCGTGTCCGGTGTCGTCGAGGACGTCTGCGACCAGCGACTGCGTCTCGTCGTCGGCGAACTCGGCGATCTCGCGATAGAAGTCGGCCGCGAAGCCGTCGCCGACGTAGGCCTTGACCAGGCTCTCCAGCCAGTCCGACGGCGACGTCGAGTCGTGAAAGGAGGTCAGCGGCTCGACGAACGGCGCCATCGCCACCGTGGAGTCGACGCCCATCGCGGCGAGTCGCTCGTGCAGCACCTGGTAGTGCTCGAACTCGGCGACCGCCATCGCGCCGAGCGCCGCCTTGTCCCCCAGGCTGGGCGCGAGCGAGGCATCAGCGGCGAGCCGCTCGAAGGCGGTCAGCTCGGCGAGGGCGAGTACGGCGAGCAGGTCGACGGCCGCTTGATGGTGATCGGCCTCGCTCATCGGGTCAGACCAGTCCACGTGCACCGCCACCTTCGGTTGGCCGAGCAGTTGGCCGACGCAGCCGGCCGAGTCGACGGCCAGCCGACGGCGCGGACGCGCCGGCGCCCATGCCGCCCGCCGCACCTTAGCCGCCGCGCCACTACACTTGTGGCTGCAAGATCCGAATCCCCGCACGACCCGTGAAATCCGCGGAGCGCCGTGGTGTGTCGGCCCCCCGCGAACCCGCGGGCGCGGGCCCACCAAGCAAGCAGACGGACTCCGCCCGTAGGCAGGAGCCCGTCCCACCTTGAAAACCTTTGCCGAGCTTGGGGTTTCCGACGACATCGTCGAGACCCTGGCAAGCCACGACATCACCACCCCGTTCCCGATCCAGGCGCTCGCGGTGCCGCTGGCCATCAAGGGCCACGACCTCATCGGGCAGGCCCGCACCGGCACCGGGAAGACCCTCGCCTTCACCATCCCGGTGTTGCAGCAGGTCACCCCGAACGCCGAGAGCGGCAAGCCGCAGGCCCTCGTCGTCGTACCCACCCGTGAGCTCGCCAGCCAGGTGGCGCGCGACGTCGAGCTCGCCGGCGGCGGGCGCGGCACCCGCGTCCTCGTCATCTACGGCGGCCGCTCCTACGAGCCGCAGCTCGAGGCGTTGCAGCGCGGCGTCGACGTCGTCGTCGGTACGCCGGGCCGACTGCTCGACCTCGCCAACCAGCGAGCGCTCGACCTGTCGCAGGTCAAGATCCTGGTGCTCGACGAAGCCGACGAGATGCTCGACCTGGGGTTCCTTCCCGACGTCGAGCGGATCGTGTCGCAGCTTCCCGAAGCACGCCAGACGATGCTGTTCTCGGCGACGATGCCCGGACCGGTCGTCGCTCTCTCGCGCCGCTACCTGCGCCACCCGACCCACGTGCGCGCCGAGTCTCCCGAGGACAGCGCGACCGTACCCACCACCAGCCAGTTCGTCTTCCGGGCCCACCACCTCGACAAGCCCGAGGTCCTCGCCCGGGTGATGCAGGCGGAAGGTCGCGGCCTGGCGATGGTGTTCACCCGCACGAAGCGCTCGGCCGACCGGATCGCCGCCGACCTCGCCGAGCGCGGCTTCGCCTCCGCCGCGGTGCACGGCGACCTCGGTCAGGGCGCCCGCGAGCAGGCGTTGCGCGCCTTCCGCAACGGCAAGATCGACATCCTGGTCGCGACCGACGTCGCCGCGCGCGGCATCGACATCCAGGGCGTCACCCATGTCGTCAACTACGAGTGCCCCGACGACGAGAAGACCTACGTCCACCGGATCGGCCGCACCGGCCGCGCCGGTGAGACCGGCACGGCGGTGACCTTCGTCGACTGGGAGGACGGCTACCGCTGGGGCATGATCAACAAGGCCCTCGACCTGCCGTTCCCGGAGCCCGAGGAGACCTACTCCACCTCCGACGTGCTCTACGAAGAGCTCGACATCCCGCGTGAGGCGACCGGTCGGCTGCCGAAGGCGGCGCGGACCCGCGCCGGCCTCGACGCGGAGGAGATCGAAGACCTCGGCGAAACCGGGCGCCGCCGTCCCGCGCAGGGCAACGCCCGCGGCACGGCCGAGCGCCGCTCCGGCGGCGGGTCACGGCGCGGCACGAACGGCGCACCGCACGCCGACGCACCACGTGCCCCGCGGCCGCCGCGGCAGCGTCAGCGCACTCGGGGCGGTACGGCGGTGACGCCCGGCGACAACGAGCCGGCGCGACCGACACCGCCGGCTGAGAGCGCACCGAGCGCCGAGGGCGCGCCGCGCAAGCGCCGCCGCCGCCGTTCCCGCGGCGGCAGCGGTCGCCCTGACGGCGCATCAAGCGCGACGACGACCACTCCGACAGAATCGGCGTCGACGGACGTCTGAGAACGTGTCCCGGCAAACAGCGACCCGAGGGGGAGTTTGATGGCGCTGCGGACAGTGGGCCCGCGGCTCACCGGTGAGAGTGTCGAGGACCTCGTCGCCTGGGTGACCAACCTCGCCGGATGCCCGACCGTCACCGACACGGTGGTCGCCACCTGCGCGCACCCGTTGCACGCCGACGACCCCGCCGCCTGGTTCTACGTCGAGGCGGACGCCGAGGCAGGCGTGGCTCGGCTGCGCTGCATCGCCGGCGGGCACGTCCACGAGCTGCTCGACTCCGCCGACCACTGGACCTACCCGAAGGCGTGGCAGTGCCCGGCATGCAGCCAGTCCATCGCTGAGGTCGTCTACGGCATCCACACCGAGGACGGCACCGCCCGATGGGTGGTGGTCGCGGTGCGCTGTGTCGAGTGCGGTGAGGTGATGGGCGTCACCGACGTCGTGGTGCCCGAGGTGCCGCTCGAGGAGCTCAAAGCCCAGCTCTGAGCGGCGTCAGATCTGCCAGGTGAAGCGCACCCAGCTGGGTCGGTGGCAGGACGGGCACTTCAGGTACGCCGGGTACTCGCGGTCACCGATCCCGATGGCCTTCACCTCGTCACCGTGCCCGACCCGCAGCGCCAGGTGCAGCGACGGGAAGGTGGCCCGGATCGCCTGGACCGGCCCGAGCACGGTGCGCGCCTGGCAACGCGAGCACTCGACGAGCGCCGAACCCACCCCGGGGCGGGCCACGTCGGCCGCGGAGGTGAACAGCGCGCGTTTGCCCTCGGCGTCGACCGCGGCCGGCGGCGCGGCCGGTGCGGACGCCGCGTGAGGCGTGCGCGGGCGTACCCGGTCGAAGCTGGTCATCCGGCCTCCGTCCCGGTCTGCGCCACATCGGCGTACGTCGCGTCATCACGTGTCGGGTCGACCTGCGCCGGCTCGCTCGCTGCCGCGTCGAGGTCGATCGTCTTCGCCGGCTCCGGCGGCAGCCCGGCGAGGCGGCGGGCGAGCGCGCGGTAGGCGTTGGCGCCCGGCGTCGTACGACCCGCGCGCATGATCGTCTTGCCGGCCGCCGGCGCCTCGGCGAACCGCACCGACCGCGGGATCGGCGGCTCCAGCACGTCGAGGGCGTACCGGCTGGCGATGTCGGCGAGGACGGCACGCGAGTGCAACGTCCGGCCGTCGAAGAGCGTGGGCAGCACTCCCAGCACGGTCAGCGCCGGGTTGGTGAGCCGCTGCACGTCGTTGACCGTGTCGAGCAGCTGACCGACACCGCGGTGCGACAACGTCTCGCACTGCAGCGGGACGATGACCGAGTCAGCCGCGGTGAGGGCGTTGATGGTGAGTACGCCGAGGGTCGGCGCGCAGTCGAACAAGACGACGTCGTAGTCGGCGCGCAAATCCTCCAGCGCCAGCCGAAGCACGTGCTCGCGCCCGGTCCGGGTGAGCAGCTGGGCCTCGCACCCCGCCAGGTCGATCGTCGCCGGCAGCAGGTCAGGCCCTTCGGCGGTGTGCTGCAGGACCATGCGCGCCGACACCCGGCCGAGCAGCACGTCGTGGATGGACAGCTCGAGGTCTTCGGGATCGAGACCGAGCGAGAAGGTCAGGCAGGCCTGCGGGTCGAGGTCGACGACCAGCACCCGGCGATCGAGCTCGCACAGGGCGGCGGCGACCGAGGCGACCGTCGTCGTCTTTGCGACACCGCCCTTTTGGTTGGCGACGGCGTACGTACGGCAGTTCGTCAAGGTGTCCTGCCAGTGCTCGTAGGGGGCGACGCACCTGTGCGGAGTGCCCAACAGGCTAGCGGTTAGCCTGCCGCGGTGAGCGTCCCCAAGCATTTGCAGCCCGATCCGGCGATGTCGCCCGCCCGGGTCCCGGCCGCCTCGGGCGAGCTGGCCGCACTGGTCGCCTCCCCCGAGCTGGCCGGCGCCACCGGGTCGCGGCGCGGCGTGCTGCTCGTGCCGGGCTACACGGGCAGCAAGGAGGACTTCTGGCACCTGCTGCCGGCACTGGCGCGCAACGGCCGGCCCGCCACAGCGATCGATCTGCGCGGCCAGTGCGACTCGGGTGGTCCGGAGGAGGTCACGGCGTACACGATCGAGGCCCTGGCCGCCGACGTCGCCGCGTTGCTCGCGGCCGCTGACGAGCCGCTCCACCTCGTCGGGCACTCCTTCGGTGGCCTGGTGTGCCGGCAGGCGGTCCTGTCGGGCGCCCCGGTTCGCTCGCTCACCTTGCTCGGCTCGGGCCCCGGTGCGCTCGGCGGGCACCGCGCCGACCTGGTCGAGGTGATGCGGCCGATGCTCGACGAGGGGGGCGTCGCCCACGTGTGGGACGCCATCGGTGCCTCGGCGACGGCCGGACAACCCGCCGAGGTCGCCGCGTTCATCGAGCACCGGTTCCGCGGCTCGCCGGCGGCGGCGCTGCTGGGGATGGGCAACGCGCTGGTCAGCGCCGCCGACCGGGTCGACGAGCTCGCCGCAGTCGGCGTACCGATCCTGGTGGCCTGCGGGGAGAACGACGACGCCTGGTCGCCGGCGGACCAGCAGCTCATGGCAGCGCGGCTCGGGGCGCCGTTCGTCCCCCTGCCCGGCGCCGGCCACTCGCCGAACGTCGACGTGCCGGACCTGGTCGTCGAGACCCTGGAGTCGTTCTGGGAGCCGCTCGACTAGGCCGAGTCGTCGATGGTCGACACGATCTCCTCGGCGAGGCCGGCCCACGGCCGGACCGGTTGCGGGGCTGCCTGCTGACCCGCCGCGCAGTGCGCGCGAAAGTCACACCAGCCGCACTGCGGCCCGGGCCGCGACGGGAACAGCTCCTCCATCGCGTCCCGGTCGTCGCCGGCGGCGGCGGAAGCGGCGTGCACCTCGGCAAGCTCCACCCCGATGTCCTCGACGCGGGCGAGCTGACGGGCCAGCGACTGCTCCGTGTGCTCCCACACCACCACCTCGCCGCTCGGCAGATGATGCAGCTCGACCCGGTGACACGGCAGCCGCATCGTGCTCGCCGCGGCGGCCGCATAGATCGCCAGCGCGAGTGAGCCTCGCGCGTCGTCAGTCGTCAGCACGTGACGGCCCGTCTTGTAGTCGACGATCACGAGCTCGTCGCCGCGACGGTCCAGCCGGTCGATGCGCCCCGACAGGGCGAGGCGGCCCGTCTTCATGGCGACGGTTCGCTCGACGCCGAGCGGCTCGTGCGCCGGATCGAGGGTCTCGACGTAGCGCTGCGCCATGTCGGCGGCGCGGTCGCGCCAGGCGGACGCGTGCTCGTCGTCCCGGAAGCCGAGCGGCTCCCACTTGTCGTGGATCAGCCGTCGTACCGCTTCGGGCGTGCGCTGCTCGACCGGCAGGCTCCACCACGCGGCGAGGGCGGCGTGCACGGCGGCGCCGACCGAGTTGTGCGCCCATGGGGCGCCCTTGGCGGGCGTCGGCCGGTCGAGGTAGCTGAACCGGTAACGGCGAGGGCAGTCGAGCCAGCTCGTCAGCCGCGACGGCGTCGCCGAGAACAGCCGCGGCGGCACCGCGAGGTCCAGCGCCCCCTGCTCGGTCACGCCCCCAGTCTGGCGGGCACCTGGGACAGTCGCGGGGAGATCGAGCCGAAACCGACCTCGCGTGCCCCGGTGCGGTCGCGCAGGTCGGTCAGGTGGATCTCGTCGTACATCAGTACGCCGGCGGTCGCCGGCCACACCAGCATCCACAGCCACGCGGCCTGCGCCTCACCGAGGAATCCCGCCCGGTCGGGAGCCAGCGGCACGCTCCACAGCGCGGTCGGGTGGGAGGCCGCGATGACCTTGGCGTCGGCCGCTCCGCGCCCGAAGCCCTCGCCGGGGTCGGGCTCGCTGAGTCCGGCGTGGCGCGCGCCGAGGCCGACGCCGGGCTCCTCGGCGATCACGAGCAGCTCCGCGGGACCGCCGACCGGACTCGGGCCCGACATCGCGGTCACAGTGGCGCGGGCGCCCGTGCGCTCGTCGCCGGCGTACGCGAAGCCGCTGCAGACCCAGCCGGGCGGCAGCCCGAAGGCCAGCCACAGCGGCACGTTGGCGCGCTGCGCCACGTGCTCCATCGCGTCAGGGCCGGTATGGCTCAAGACGGTGTACGGCGCCACCGAACCATGCAGCGCGCACTGCCAGGCGCTCGACCACAGCCCGGGCGCGCGCACCTCGTCGCCGCAGCGCGGGCAGGTCGGAGCGGGGTGCACCCTTGCACGGTCCTCACCGGGATGGGAGATCGTCAAGACCGTGATGCCCCCGGATCCGGCCGGCCAATCGAGCGAGCCGATCGTGTGCGCCGGCGCCGTGATCCGCGACGACGCCGGCCGACTGCTGCTGGTCCGCCGCGCGAACCCGCCGGCGAAGGGCAGCTGGACGCTGCCCGGCGGCCGCGTCGAGGCCGGCGAGACCCCACGGCAGGCGGCGGCGCGCGAAGTCGCCGAGGAGACCGGCCTGACCGTCACGGTCGGTGATCTGCTCGCGACGGTTCCGGTCCTCGGCTACCGCGTCCACGACTTCGCGGCGACCGTCGTGTCGGGCAGGCTGCAACCGGCCGACGACGCCGCCGACGCGCGGTGGTTCTCGCTTCGCGAGCTCGGCGCCCTGGACCTGTCCCCCGGCCTGCTCGACGCCCTTGCCGACATGGGTGTCGGTTAGGACGCGCTCGCCGCCGGCAGTACGACGGTGCAGAACGCGCAGCGGGTCGCCTCGGCCGAGATCGAGCTCTTGCACTCCGGGCACACCTTGGTCGGCGTCGCCGGCGCCGGACTGGGCTTGAACCGCTCCATCAGGACGTTCACCGGCCGGACCACGAAGTAGTAGACGACCAGCCCGATCAGCACCAGCGAGATGACGGAGTTCAGGAAGTCGCCGTACACGAACTGTGCGCCGCCGAGCGTCCAGTGACGCGTCGCGAAGTCCGACGCCTTGCCGAGCGGGATGCTGACCAGCGGGGTGATGAAGTCCTTGACCAGCGACTGCACCACCGCGGTGAAGGCAGCGCCGATGACGATGCCGACGGCGAGGTCGACGACGTTGCCACGCAGGATGAAGCTGCGGAAACCGTCGAGGTCGAGCCGGCGGGCGCCGGTCCGGACCGCGCCGGTGATCCGGTGCATGGGGGGGTCTTGTTCGCTCATGCCCGCAGGCTAACCACCACCGCTTCAGGTGATCGTCACGCCGCCGTCGACCGCGATCGTCTGGCCGGTGACGTAGCCCGCGGCGTCGGAGACCAGCCAGACCAGCGTCGCGGCGAGCTCCTCGGGGTCGCCCTTGCGGCCCATCACGACGCGCGACATGACCGCGTCGAGGTAGCCGGGCTTGTACTGGTCGCTCATCTCGGAGGTGAAGAAGCCAGGCGCGATGCAGTTGACCCGGATGTCCTTGCGAGGCGTCCACTGCTGGGCGAGGTCGCGGGTCAGGCCGACCAGCGCCGCCTTGGAAGCGGAGTACGCCGCCTGCGGCAGGCCGGCAGTCGTCAGGCCGAGGATGCTGCCGATGTTGACGATCGAGCCGCCGCGGGTCGACGCGCGGGCGAACGCCTGCGCCATCCAGTAGCAACCGTTGAGGTTGATGTCGATGACCTCACGGAACTGCTCCGGGGTTTCCTTCGTGCTCGGCACCGCCGTACCGACTCCTGCGTTGTTGACGAGGATGTCGACGCCCCCGAGCTCCGCGACCGCCGCCGCAACCAGCGCCTCGCAGTCCTCGGGCTTGGACACATCGGTGGCGACCGCGACGCATCGCCGCCCGGCGGCTTCGACGAGTGACTTGGTCTCGGCCATCCGCTCGACGCGTCGGGCGCCGATCGCGACGTCCGCGCCGGCCTCGGCGAGGGCTTTCGCGAATGCGACACCGAGCCCGGATGAGGCTCCCGTGACGATCGCCACCTTGCCAGCCAACGAGAAACGATCGAGCACACCCATGCGGCCGAACCTTAGTCAACGGTGTCGGCCAAGCCCGCGACGTCCCCGATCCCCCCCAACTCGAGCGGTAACCTCCGGATCATGGCCACGGGTACGACGACGCGCGTTTTCCTTGCGCGTCTGGCCGACCTGACCGTCCTCGACCCGAAGGCGGACCAGGTCGGCCGCGTCCGTGATGCCGTAGTTGCGCTGCGCGGCACCGCGGCGCCGCCGCGCGTGCTCGGGCTGGTCGTCGAAGTTCAGCCGCGGCGGCGCGTCTTCGTCCCGATGGGACAGGTGACGAGCATCGACGCCGACGCGGTGATCGTGCGAGGCCGGATCAACCTGCGACGGTTCGAGCGCCGGGCCGGCGAGACTCTCGCGATCACCGAGCTGCTCGACCGCAAGGTGACGTTGACCGAGGACGGCTCGGCGGTGACCGTCGTCGACGTCGCGATGGAGCAGAGCCGGACCCGCGACTGGTTCCTGACCCGGGTCGCGGTCCGATCGGGCGGGTCGAGCTTCCGCCGCCGCGGGCCGCTGCGCACGCTGGACTGGGAAGCGGTCACCGGCTTCGCCCAGCACGAGGAGGACCAGGGCGCCGCGAACCTGCTCGCGGCTTTCGACCAGCTCTCGGCGCCGGACCTCGCTCACGTCCTTCACGAGCTGTCGGAGAAGCGACGCGGGGAGGTCGTCGCGGCGCTCGACGACGAGCGGCTCGCCGACGTACTGGAGGAGCTGCCCGAAGACGACCAGGTCGAGATCCTCGCCAAGCTCGAAGGCGAGCGGGCCGCCGACGTCCTCGAGGCGATGGGGCCGGACGACGCGGCCGACCTGCTCGGCGAGCTGCCGTCGGACGAGGCGGAGCGGCTGCTCGGGCTGATGGAGCCCGACGAGGCCGACGACGTACGCCGGCTGCTGACCTACGCCGACAACTCGGCCGGCGGGATGATGACCAGCGAGCCGATCATCCTGCCGCCCGACGCCACGGTGGCCGAGGCCCTCGCCCGGGTGCGTGACCCGCAGATCAGCCCCGCCCTGGCCGCCCAGGTCTACGTCTGCCGGCCGCCGACCGAGACCCCGACCGGCAAGTACGTCGGGACCGCGCACATCCAGCGGCTGCTGCGCGAGCCGCCCTCGACGCTGGTGTCCGGGGTGGTCGACACCCAGATCGACCCGCTCGGACCGGACTGCCCGCTCCAGGAGGTGACGGCGCACCTCGCGACGTACAACCTCGTGGCGATCCCGATCGTCGACGACGCGGACCACCTGCTCGGCGCGGTCACCGTCGACGACGTTCTCGACCACCTGCTGCCCGAGGACTGGCGCGAGCGGCCGTCGGGCGAGGCCGGGGCGTCCCGTGGCGCGTGAGAACCGCCGCCAGTCGCGGCTCGACCAGCCGCAGGACACCCGCCGCAGCATCGCGCTGCCCCGCTACAACGCCGACTCGATGGGCCGGATCTCCGAGCGGGTAGCGCGCTTCCTCGGCACCTGGCGGTTCATCGGCTACATGTCGCTGTTCATCGGCGTCTGGATCATCTACAACGTCGTCGTACCGACCAGCTGGCGCTTCGACCAGTACAGCAACAAGTTCACCCTCCTCACGCTGCTCCTCTCGCTACAGGCGTCGTACGCCGCGCCGCTGATCCTGCTTGCGCAGAACCGGCAGGCCGACCGCGACCGGGTGCAGTACGAGGCGGACCGGGCGTTGTCGGAGCGGGCGGTCAACGACACCGAGTACCTGACCCGGGAGATCGCGGCGATCCGGCTCTCACTCGGCGAGGTCGCGACCCGTGACTACATCCGCGGCGAGCTACAGCGCCTGCTCGACGAGCTCGCCCCCGACCGCCCCGACCCCGAAGCGGATGGCACATAGCTACCGCTCTGGCTGAGCGGATGGCACATGCGGATTGCTGTAGGCGTAGCGAGGTGCCATCCGCGCCGACGTAACCTGGGGGCACGATGAGCCAGCCCACTTTGCCGAGCGTCGACGCGGTCACCGCGGCACTGGCGACCGTCCAGGACCCTGAGATCCACCGCCCGATCACCGACCTCGGCATGGTCGACGACGTCGCGGTCGCCATCGACGGCACGGTCGAGGTCAAGATCCTGTTGACCACGGCCGGCTGCCCGCTGCGCGATCGGATCACCAACGACGTCACTGCGGCCGTGTCCAAAGTGCCGGGCGTGACGAGCGTCAAGGTCGCACTCGACGTGATGAGCGAGGAGCAACGTCAGCAGCTGCGCGCCACCTTGCAGGGCGGCCGCCCGCAGCGCCAGATCAGCTTCGCCCAGGCGGGTTCGCTGACCAAGGTCTACGCGATCGCCAGCGGCAAGGGCGGCGTCGGCAAGTCGTCGACGACCGCGAACCTCGCCGTAGCGATGGCTGCCGCCGGCCACACCGTCGGCATCGTCGACGCCGACGTCTACGGACACTCGATGCCGCGCATGTTCGGCATCACCACGCCACCGGCGATCGTCGACGGGATGATCGTCCCGCCCGAGGCGTACGGCGTACGAGTCGTCTCGCCGGGCATGTTCGTCGAAGGCAACCGCCCGATCGCCTGGCGCGGGCCGATGCTGCACCGCGCGCTCGAGCAGCTGCTCGCCGACGTGTTCTGGGGCGATCTCGACGTCCTCCTGCTCGACCTGCCGCCGGGGACCGGCGACATCGCGATCTCGACCGCTCAGCTGCTGCCCGGCGCCGAGGTGGTGGTCGTCACCACGCCGCAGCTCGCCGCCCACGAGGTGGCCGAGCGTGCCGGCTCGGTCGCGATGCAGACCCGGCAGCGCCTCGCCGGAGTCATCGAGAACATGGCCGGTTTCCCGTGCCCGCACTGCGGCGAGCTGATGGACGTGTTCGGCTCCGGCGGCGGCCAGGCGGTCGCCGACAGCCTCACGGCGCTGGTCGGCGCGCCCGTGCCGCTGCTGGGTTCGGTGCCGATCGAGCCCGCGATCCGCGAGGGTGGCGACGTCGGTACGCCGGTCGTGGTCGGGGCGCCGGAGTCGGCTGCCGCGAAGGCGTTCGTCGCCATCGCCACGGAGCTGGCGGGCAAGAAGCGTGGCCTCGCCGGCCGGATGCTGACGCTCAGCCCCGTCTAGGCAACCCACCGCCACGACCCGTCGGCGTACCGCTGAGGTCGCCTCAGGTCAGGTCGCGTCGTCGTCGTACGGCGGCCGCTCGCCGGCCTGGAGGGCCACGGTCGCGCGGCGTTGCCGGGGCGCGACCGGGGAGTCGTCGTCGGTGAAGATGTCCTCGACGAAGCGCCGCGGATGCAGACCACGCAGGTCCAAGTCCGCCAGCTCGGGACCGAGCTCGGCCTTCAGGTCGCTCGCGGCACCGCGCGCCATCGCCCGCAGCTCGCGCAGCATCCGCGCCGCGTCAGACGCCGCCTTCGGCAGCCGATCCGGGCCGAAGATGAGCAGCCCGAGGATCGCAAGGACGAGGACCTCTTCCCAACCGAGGTTCCCGAGCACGCGTCAAGGCTAGCCCCGCCGCGGGCGGTGTCACGAAGCTCAGGTGCTGCGGCTCGACCCGAGCACGAGGGAGACCTCGTGGCGATGCCCGTCGCGCAGATAGGTCAACGTGATCCGGTCGCCCGGCACCCGGCTGCGGATCGCGACGATCAGCTCGTCGGCCGTCGTGATCCGCTCGCCGTTGACCGCGACGATGATGTCCCCCGGCTCCAGCCCGGCCTTCGCCGCGGGGCCACCCGGGGTCACCGCGTCGGCGTCGGAGCCGGACCCGATCTCGGCGCCGTCCCCGGCGTACGCCGCGTTGAGCTGGACGCCGATGATGGCGTGCGTCGAGTAGCCCCTCGTGATGATCTGCTCGGCGATCCGCTTCGCCTCGTTGATCGGGATCGCGAAGCCCAACCCGATGCTGCCGGTCTGCTGGCCGGAGATCCCCTCCGAGGACAGGGACGCGATCGCGGAGTTCACCCCGATCACCCGGCCTTCGATGTCCACCAACGGTCCGCCGGAGTTGCCGGGGTTGATCGCGGCGTCCGTCTGGATCGCGTCGATCACGTCATCCGGGATGCCCTGCTCCCCGCCCGCCTCGACGGGTCGGTTCAACGCGCTGATGATGCCGCTGGTCACGGTGCCGGCGAGGCCGAGCGGTGACCCGACGGCGACCACGGTGTCGCCGACCGCGAGGTCGTCGGAGTTCCCGAGCGCGACCGGTACGAGGTCGCGCACGCCCGTCACCTTGATGATGGCGATGTCGTCGACGGTGTCGGGATGGCCGACGATCTTCGCCGATACCCGGTCCTTGTCCGGAAGGATCACCGACAGGCTGCCGCCCGCGGCGGCGGCAGCGATCACGTGGTTGTTGGTCATGATGAAACCGGCCTTGCTCAACACGATGCCGGAACCGGTGTCGCCGCCGTCGTGTGACTTCACCTGGATCGACACGACGCTGGGCAGGATGAGCCGGGCCACCGCGGCCACCGAGTCAGTGCCGCCGCTGCTGATGTCCGGCTCGCTGGTCGCACCGAGCGTCACCGTACGCACCGAGCCGTCGGTGCCGTCGTGGTCGTGGACGACGAGCCCGCCGACTGCGCCTCCGAGCACCGCCGCGACGACGGCGATGAGGGCGGCGACCATGACGCTCACCCCCGCCGTACGCTCCCGCGGCGGTTTGGCGCCCGGAGCGGGAGCGCCAGTCGGCGGCGGAGACCACCACTGGGCGGGCGGTTGCGCCGGAGGCTGGATGGGCGGCTGCGGAGGCGGCCAGCCGTCGCGCTCAGTCATGCCATCCATTGTCAGGTACGCCCGCCGCGGCGCCGACGTGGATACGCTGACGCCGTGCCCGAACGCAGCGAGGCCGAGATCGCGCTGGACAACTGGCGTCACGCGGAGGCCTGGCTCGAAGAGGACGACCCGATCGCGGCGGCCCGCCCGAAAGGCAAAGGGCTCGGCGCCGTACCGATCGGTGCCGGCGGCGGGGCGATGCTGCGCTTCCTGGCCGCCAGCGTCAACGCCCGGGCCATCGTGGAGGTCGGCACCGGTGCAGGCGTGTCCGGAACGTGGTTGCTGCGCGGCATGGCGCCCGACGGCCTGCTCACCTCGATCGACGCCGAAGCCGAGCACCAGCGCGTCGCGAAGCAGACCTTCCTCGCGGCCGGCTTCCCGCTGTCACGGTTTCGGCTGATCGCCGGCAACGCCCTCGAGGTGCTGCCCAGGCTCTCCGACGGCGCCTACGACATGTTCTTCGGTGACGCCGCCAAGGAGGAGTACTCCGCCTATCTCGACGAGGCGATCCGGTTGCTTCGCCCCGGCGGCATCCTGGCTTTCGACAACGCGCTCTGGCACGGGCACGTCGCCGACGAGAGCAACCGCGACGCCGGAACCGTTGCGGTGCGTGAGCTGCTACGGCGGGTCCGCGACGACGAGCGGCTGGTCCCGGTGCTCGTCCCGAGCGGCGACGGCCTGCTGATCGCCCAGGTGCGCCCAACGGACCACCCCGCCCCGCCAGACCCAGACCAGCCCACCCAGTAACGCTCCGTTACCTGGCCTTTCCGCCCAGCAACGCTGCGTTGCTGGGGGGATTGGCCCAGCAAAGGAGCGTTGGTGGGGGGTAGGCCCAGCAAAGGAGCGTTGCTGGGGAGGGGTTGGGTAGGTGGCGGCGGTCAGGTCGGGATGGTTTGGCCTTTGCCGACCACCACGATGCCGGTGTCGCTGACGAAGAAGCCGCGCGCCCGGTCCTCGCCGTGGTCGACTCCGATCGAGACCCCGGGAGGTACGACGACACCTTTGTCGATGATCGCTCGCCGCAACACTGCACCACGACCCACGTCGACGCCGTCGAGCAGCACGCACTCGTCGACCTCCGAGCCGGTGTGGATGTCGACGCGTGGCGAGAGCACCGACCGGCGTACCCGCGCCCCCGACACCACGCAACCGGGCGAGACCAGCGACTCGATGGCGCTGCCGATGCGGCCCGGCTCGTCGTAGACGAACTTCGCCGGCGGCAGCGGCGGCGTGGCGGTGAGAATCGGCCATTGGTAGTTCCACAGGTTGAACGCCGGCCGCGCCGACACCAGGTCCATGTGCGCGTCGTGGTAGGTCTCGATGCTTCCCACGTCACGCCAGTAGGCGGCGTCACGCTCCGTGGCACCCGGGATCACGTTGGAGTCGAAGTCGTAGACGCCGACCTCCCCGGCGTCCACGAGAGCCGGGATCACGTCCCCGCCGAGGTCGTGATTCGACCGCTCGTCGAAGGCGTCACGCTTCACGGCGTCGACGAGCACCCGCGTGTCGAACACGTAGTTGCCCATCGAGGCGAGCGTCATGTCCGGGTCGTCGGGCAGCCCCGGCGGGTCGGACGGCTTCTCGAGAAACGCGTCGACCTTGCGCCCGTCCGAGGTCTGGATGATGCCGAACGCCTTCGCCTGCTCCCGCGGCACGCGCAGCCCCGCCACGGTCACGCCGGCACCCGACGCGATGTGCGCCTCGACCATCTGGCGGGCGTCCATCCGGTAGACGTGGTCGGCGCCGAACACGACGACGTAGCTCGGCTGCTCGTCGTAGATCAGGTTCAGCGACTGGTAGATCGCATCCGCCGACCCGGCGAACCACCGGGGACCCAGCCGTTGCTGCGCCGGCACCGGCGTCACATAGGTGCCGAGCAGCGACGACATCCGCCAGTTCATCGAGATGTGGCGGTTGAGCGAGTGCGACTTGTACTGCGTCAGCACCACGATGCGCAGCAGGTCGGAGTTGACCAGGTTGGACAGCACCAGGTCGATCAACCGGTAGATTCCGCCGAACGGTACGGCGGGCTTGGCCCGATCCGCGGTCAGCGGCCACAGCCGCTTGCCTTCACCGCCCGCAAGGACCATGCCGAGCACGCCACGGGCAGCCACAGGATCATTCTCCCAGCATCGACGCCGCGGAAACGCCCAGCCGGCCT
This sequence comes from Mycobacteriales bacterium, assembly GCA_035550055.1. NCBI lineage: Bacteria > Bacillati > Actinomycetota > Actinomycetes > Mycobacteriales > Mycobacteriales bacterium. The sequence continues at coordinate 50,792 of DASZRO010000087.1, forward strand.
ATGACAGGCTTTCGAGCCAGCGCAGGAACGTGCGTACGCCGAACCCGGTCGCGCCCTTGGTGACCTCGTGCTCGTCCCCGTCGGCGCGCGCCGGCCCAGCCACGTCGAAGTGCGCCCACGGCACGGCGCCGTTGCCCCGCCGTACGAACTCGCGCAGGAACAGCGCCGCCGTGATCGACCCGCCGCTGTAGTGCTTGGCGGGCTCGCCGATGTTGCGCAGGTCGGCGATCGGGGACTCCAGGCTGTCGCGATAGTCCTCGACCAGCGGCATCGACCACACCCGTTCGCCGGCGCTCTCGGCGGCGCTGACGAGCTCGTCACGCAGCCCGTCGGTGGTGGCGTAGCAAGCGGCGTGGCGTTTGCCGAGCCCGAGATAGGCCGCCCCGGTCAGCGTCGCGATGTCCACGACCACGTCGGGCGCGAGCTCACGGCTGGCGTAGGCGAGCGCGTCCGCAAGGACCAGCCGGCCCTCGGCGTCGGTGTTGAGCACCTCGCTGGTGGTGCCGCCGTAGTGGCGGATGACGTCCCCGGGGCGCATCGCGTCCGCGCCGGGAAGGTTCTCGGCCATCGGCACGAGGGCGGTGACCTTCACGCGTACGCCGAGGGCGGCCAGCGCCGTCATCGTGGCGATGACCGCCGCGCCGCCTGCCATGTCGGTCTTCATCGACGGCATGCCGTCCGGGGGCTTGAGCGACAGCCCACCGCTGTCGAAGGTGATGCCTTTGCCGACGAGTACGACGTGGCGCGTCGCACCCGGCCGGTCCCAGCTGGCCTCGAACAGCCGCGGCGGGCGCGAGGACCCGCGGCCCACCGCGACGACGCCGCCGAATCCCTCCGCGGCCAGCTCGGTCTCAGTGCGGATCCGCACCGCCAGCCCCGCGGCCTCACACAGCTCGCCGGCCCGCTCCGCGAGCCACTGCGGCGACTTCTGCAGCGACGGCTGGTTCGCCAGGTCGCGCGCCAGGTGCACCGCGGCGACCACCGCGGCCGCCTGCGCGAGCGCGGACTTGCACTCGGCGGCGTTGTCGACGACGAGCTTCACCCGCCGCAGCGCGGACGGCTTCGCCTCCGCCCCGGCGCGGAACTTGTACGACGCCAGGCCCACGCCCTCGGCCAGCGCGCGAACCTCCTCGGGGCCGCGGCACGCGGCGATGGTCGTGGCCAGCGACTTCGAACCCGACGCACGGCGGGCGAGAGCCGCGCCGACCCGCCGCAGCTGCGCCGGCGTACCGTCACCGCAGCCGACGAGCAGTACCTGGTCGACCCCGTCGCGATGCAGCGGGATGGCGACCAGCTCACCCGCTTTGCCGCTGGCCTGCTCCGCCTTCAGGAACGGGCCGGGATCGACGCCGAGCGCGTCTAGCGCCTCGGCGCCGGCACCCACGTCCGGCAGACCGCGTCGGCGTGGGACGGTGGGAAGGGCGAGAACCTGGCCAGCGCCGACCAGCGGCCCGCGAACGGCCGCGATCGACGGAGCCGTCGCCACTAGGCGACGGCGGACTTCAGCGCGTCACCGAGTGCCGTGGCCTCGTCGGGCGTCATCGCCACGACGAGGCGGCCACCACCCTCGAGAGGCACGCGCATCAGGATGTCGCGCCCCTCCTTGGTCACCTCGAGCGGACCATCGCCCGTCCGCGGCTTCATGGCAGCCATGCGCGTGCTCCTTCACTTGTCAGTCTGTGTCCGCTCCGCGAGGGGCGGCAGGACTCCATTATCGCGGACATCGCAGTCTGGTGCGCCGCGAGTGCGGATTTCGGGCCGCTGCAACGCGAATCGGCCGGGCTCACCGCGAAGTGAACCCGGCCGATCGTGGCGCTGATGGAGCTAGCGGACGGTCACTCCGACGACGTTGGTGAATCCGGCGGTGACGCCACCCCGACCGGCCACCCGCGCCTGGAAGCGCAGGCGCTGACCGGGGTGAGCCCGCAGCGTGCCCGTGACGTTGCCGTGCCCGCCGGTACGCCCACTGCCGATCTTGTGCCGGACGCCGCGACGGAGCTGGTAGAACGTCACGCCGACGTTGGCCAGGCTCGGGTGGCTGAGCACGACGAGCGACAGGCGGACCCGGTGTGGGCCGAGGACCGTCTGGTTGACGTGCATCCTCGGGTGCTCCGCGCCGGTGCAGTGCGTCGTGCAGCCGGTCGGGCCGCCGCCGCAGTTGACGGTGCAGCCGCCCGCGCCGAACGTCACGGTCGCCTGGGCCGGGTTGTTCGTCGTCGGCGCGCCCGCGCTGACGTCGGTGACGGTGACCACGTCGCTGCCCGAGCCGCCGCCGTCGACGTAGGAGATCGCGGCGGTGCCGCCCGATCCGGTCGTCGCCACACCGGAGGTGTGGTTACGGCCGGCGACCGTGTAGTCGAGGGTCTGGCCCGAGACGCCGGCGCCGAACTGGTCGAGCACCTTGCCGGTGATGTTGACCGTGCCGCCGTTGGCGACGTTCTGCGTCGCCGGCGTCGCCGTGACGTACGTCGGCTTCGGCGCCTGGAACGTCGCGGAGGCGACTGCCGGACCGAGGCCACCGGCCTGCGGGCTGCCGACGGTGGCCTGGACGGTCACCTTGTCACCGGACGCCGGGTTGGTCTCGGAGATCACGAAGATCGCGTTGCCACTGGCGTTGGTGATCACGTTGCCGGCCGTCGAGGCGACGCTTGCCGGGCCGCTGACCACCGTGAACTGCACCGGCACGTCGCCCAGCGCAGCTCCACCCGGGCCCGCGACGTGCGCGGCGAAGATCACCGTCTGCTGGCCGCCGTTGCCGGTCGTGACCGTGCAGTTCGGCACCAGCGAGTTGTCGTCGGTGACCAGCTCGTCCGGGCAGTTCAGCGTGAGGGTGCTGCCGGCCGGCGGAGCCGTCCCGACCGTCACCTTCGCCGAGACCTGCGGGTCGTTCGAGGCCGGGGCGGTCTCACCGGAGCCTTGCGGCGCGAAGAACGTCACCGCGTCGGTGCCGATCGCGCTGCCCGCGGTGAGCGTGCAGGTCGTCGTACCCGACTGGCTGGTCGCCGGGCAGGCGACCGGCGCCTTTGTGGCGTCCGGGCTGCCCGAGGCGACCACGTAGTCGACCGTCACGCCGGGCAGCGGCGTCGAGTTGGTGTTCTGCGCCAGCACCGTGAAGGTCGCGGTGCCGCCGGTGACCACACCCTGCGACGTCGGGGTCACGGTGAGGATCTTCACCGCGGTCTGGCCGCCCTTGACCACCGAGAGCGCCTGCGCGCCGGTGGTCAGGTTGCCCGAGCTCGCCGCCACGTTGACCGTGCCCGCGGTGTTGGAGCTGACCCCGAACAGCAGCTGGCCGGGGTTCGCCGGGTTCTGGCCCGTCGTACCGGAAAGCACCAGGTTGTCGGTGTAGGTCGGCGGGTCGAGCAGGCCGAGGATCGGGTCGCCACCTTCGGAGGTCTCGTTGTGGGAGACGACCGTCAGCGGCGGGGCGCCCGCAACGCCACACGGGGACAGCGACGGGCCGGGCGGCGTCGCACCGATGCCGAGCAGGCCGCCCTGAGCCTGGCCGAGACCCTGGGTGATCGTGATCGTCACCGGCTCGGACAGCGCCGGGCTGAGGTTGACCGCGTAGACCTGGCAGCCGCCGGTCGCGACCTCAGCCGAGTGCTGGCCCGGTGCCAGTTGCGGCGTCATGGTGATCGAGGACAGCGTGACGAAGTTCGCCTTGACCACCGCGTTGGGCTCGGTGTTGGCGAACGCCGCCTGCATCGCGGTCTCGTTGGCGCCGAACTGCTGGAAGTTCGTGTCGTCGTACACCGTGACGGTGTCCAGGCCCGCCGCGCCGTGGTTCGGCACGTTGCAGGTCCAGTCCGAGGTGCCGCCGTTGAGCGGGGTGCACGGCACCGAGGTGTCGGCGGCGTTGCCGGCGTCCGGGCCGTTGGTCACCGTGAAGCGCACGTGCGGGACCTCGGTGGCCGGCGCGTTGACGTGCGCGCTGATCGGGGCCGTGCCGCTGACGGCGTAGTTGCCGGAGGCGGGTGTGGCGGTCACCGTCGTACCGAAGGTGATGTTGATCGTCGTCGACGCCTCGCCCGCGTCCTGCTTCTGGTTGTCGTTGGCGTCGTCGAAGATGTTGAGGGTGTCGGTGCCCGGCGTGCCGCCGTTGGTGATCGAGCAGGTCCAGCTCGCCCCGGCGCCGTTGCAGAGCACGGCCGGGCTGGCCGGCGTCATGTCGGGGTCACCGGCAGTCGTGACGGTGTAGTCGATCGACGGGGTGTTGCCCACCGGTACGCCGCTGACCGAGACGCTGACCACGGCGGTGCTGCCGGGCGTGTGGGGCGGGTTGGTGTCGGTCGCCGACAGCGACTCGAAGGCGAAGTTGTTCGACGCCGACGGCTCGGTCGCCTCCGCCGTGCCGTTGTTGTTCAGGTCGTCGAAGACCTCGATGGTCGGGTTGTCGGCGCGACCGCCGTTGCTGAGCGTGCAGACCGAGGTGCCGGTCGTCGCGGTGGCGGTCGTGCGCTGGAAGGCGGTGCAGCCCGGCGCCGCGCTGTCCTGCCCGGCGAGGACGAGCTCCTTGATCACCGGGGTGTGGGCGACGGGGACGCCGGTCAGGCTGACGGTGTAGGAGGTCTGGTTCGGCTGCTGGTTGCCGGCCGGGGCCTGGACGATCGTGATCTGCTCGAAGTTGACGTTGAACGTCGCCGCGGCCGGTTCGGTGGTGTCCTTGACTCCCGGCGTACCGCTCGGGTCGGCGTCGTCGAAGATCGTGACGTGGTCGACCCCGGAGGTCCCGTTGTTGGTGAACGTGCAGCTGTAGACGCCGGTGACGCCGGTCTGCGCACAATTGAAGGTCTGGTTGGCCACGCCCGGCGCGTCCGGGTTGCCGGCCTGGATCGAGCCGACGATGTTCGCCGGGTTGTCGGCGGCGGCGCCGGTGACCTGAACGCTGATCGTCGCGGTCTCGCCGGTGCCGTAGAGGCTCTGCAGCGGCGCGGCGGCGATGGTCTCGAAGCTGACCTCGGCCGGGGCCGACTGGGTCTTGGGGGCGGTCACGTCGGTGACGACGACCGTGTCGGTGCCGGCGCCCTTGACGTTCTTGACGGTGCAGGTCCATTGGGTGTGCGTCGCGGACAGCGCGGTGCACGCGGCCTGGGTGAGGCCCTGGTCAGGACCGTCGGTCACGTTGAGGACGAGGTTCGCGGGCGTGACCGCGACGTCGGTGGTCACGTCGACCGTCGCCGTGGTGCCAACCGCCCAGCGGGGCTGCGTCGGGGTCGCGGTGATGTTCGCCGCGGCGGCAGCAGGAGCGGCGAGCGGTACGCCGAGCCCGATCAAGCCGGCGGACAGTGCCGCGACCGAACTCAGCCAACGCACGGAGTGCCTGGTGTGCATATGTCGTGCTCCTCCCGGACTGCCCACAACAGAACAGTGTCCCCGCTACGTTGAACGCTCAGAGCGCAGGCCGGTAGTTGCCCCAGGTCGGGCAATACCGGTCAACACGGGACATCATAGGGGCGCACCTGCCGCTCCGCCCGGCAGGTCGGGTGTCCGTTTCGCACTATTTTTTCGGTCGGTCTACCGCCGGTTCAGGGCCGCTCACCAGGGCCAGCGAGCCCGCCGGCTCCGCTTGCCCGTGGCGTCCGTCGCGGTTGACGTCGTCCCACGCGCGGATCGTGTCCCTGCCTTTTCGCGAGACCGGGTAGCCGAACAGGGCCACACCTTTCGCGTTGGTGCGGACGATCCCCGACGCCGCGTCGGTGCCGGCCACGGCGAAGTGAACGGGCTGGCCAGGCGCCGGCACCCCGCCCGCCCCGGTCACCACCGCCGCGACGAGCTCGATCGCGCCCGCTCGCGCGCCGGGCGCGGCTTCGACGGTGAGGCTGGTCGGCACGACGGGGGCCGACACCGTGTAGCTCGCCGCCGCGGTGCACGACCCGGCTGGGCACTGCGCGGCCGGGGAGGCGATCGTGGCGGTCAGCCTGCCGGCGCCGTGCTGGCGGCGGCGGGTCGTGACCGTGACCGTCGCCGTACCGTCCGCCGCGGTGACCGGCTGGGACTCGGTCCCGGCCGCGAGCGCGCCGGTGTCGCTGACGGCCAGGTCGACCGCGACGCCGCCGACGGGGTTGCCGAAGCCGTCGACCACCCGTACGACAAAGCGGCGCGACCGGCCGGCGACGATCGATGCGGATGCCGGCGAGACGGTGAGCGCCGCGGCGTCGGCGGGTTCGGGCGGCGCGTAGCCGATCGCGGCGTGGCCGGAGAGCCGGTCGGCGGTCGCGGTGACCTGCTGCTGACCCGGGGTGGTGGCCGTGACCGCGGCGAAGGCGACGCCGGCCCGGTCGGTGGTGGCCGGATAGCTCGACTCAGCTGCTGCCTCCGGTTGGCCGACCGGCTCGGCCGGGCCCACCGAGCCGTCCGAGACGGTGAAGACGACGGGCTTTCCGGCCAGCGCCTCGCCGAGGGCGTTGGTCACCGCGGCGCAGACGACAGTCACGCGCGCCAGCGGGACAGCCGTCACCGGCGTGGCGCCGTCGGTGGAGCACGCGTCGTCGTCGACGGCGAGCCCGCTGGCATCCATCGACACCTGCTGGGCGTACGCCGGCCCGTCGAGGAAGTCGACCGTGCCGGTCGCGGACTCGTCGTCGCCGGCGTCGATGACGGCCACCGTGTCACTCGTCGGGCTGCCGGTGCCGCCGCGGTCGCGGTAGCCGATCGTCGCCGTACCGTCCGCGCCGGTCGTGACGTTGCCATGAACGCCGTCGTTGCGCCCGACGACGACGTAGGAGAGCTGCTGCGCCCCGCCGGCCCCGCCGACCTGCACCGTCAGCGACACCTCGCCGCCCTTCGTGACCGACAGCGCCGCCGGCGTCACCGTGAGGTCACCGGCCGCGGTCGCCGCATCGGCCTCATCGGCGTGGCTGGGTGTGAGGCTGACGGCGAGCAGGGCGGTCAGTGAGGTGGCAACGAGTTCGCGGCGCACGGTGGCTCCTCCGGTACGGCGGGAAGGAGCGGTGAACGTAGCGGCGCGCGTCAGGAGCGCGCCCGGCGCCGTCCACAGCCGGGCGCCCCGGCACCGGCTAGCTAGTGCGCCAGCGCCGCGACGCTGACCACGCCGCCGATCGAGGTGGCCAGCATCCCGAACGTCGCGATGACGACCGCGCGGGTCTGTCCGGCCATGTCGCGGTGCAGCTCACCGGCGAGCTTGTCGAACCGGCCAGCGAGCTCGGCGAGCCCGGCCCGGGTCTCACCGCGCAGCTCAGCCATCTCGCCACGCAGCTCTGCCATCTCGCCACGCAGCTCGGCCCGAGCCAGGTCGAGATCGCGCTTCGTCGCCACGTCCGCCCAACCGCCCGGCGGCAGGTGCTCCATCAGGGCCTCGCCAACTTCGGCCCCGAACGTCGCGACGAAACGCTCGTGCATCTGATGCCGAAGCGCTTCACTGATCGCCAACTGTGCCTCCCGCGGTCGCGTCGCGTCCAGTCTCGTCGGCCGGCAGGCTGCTCTAGGCTCGATCGAGCCGTTGTGGAGGAGCCGCAGATGCCCAGCCGCCGTACTTCGCGTGCCGCGAGCGTGACCGCAGGCCTCTGCCTGGTCGCGGGCGCGGCGGCGTGCTCGGGATCCTCGAGCCCGTCGTCGAACCCGACGACGTTCGCCTCGCCGACCTCACCGCCCCCGACCAGCCTGCACGGGCACAAGGCGGGTGGGCCGAACGGGGTCATCACCGCGCCCGCGTCGAACCCGCCGAGCAGCGGCGTACCGGGCGGTTCGGAGACGTTCCCCCACGTCGACACCCAGACCGATCGGCGCATCCTCGACCACGTGCTGGCGATGCCGGGCGTGGCGCATGCGGCGTACTACCCGCAGTTCAAGCAGTTCCAGGTGTATTACACGCCGAGTGCCACGAGCGCAGACCGCCAAGCGGTCTACGACTACGTGACCAGCCACAGCTAACCCACCCCACCTCCTCCTCGAGCCCAACGTTGTTGGTCTTTCAGGGCTGCCTGAAAGACCAACAACGTTGGGCTCGACGTGTGATCTGGGGGTGAAACGCCGATGGGGGCGACCCTTGCGGGCCGCCCCCATCGGGGTGTTCAGGTGGTGCTTGTTACTTGATGCGGTGTCCCACAGCCTGCGAGAACTCCGAGCGGTACTGCGTACCAAGGTTGATCACCTTGGCCGCGACCCGCCAGGTCGCTCCCGAGCGCAGACCCGAGAAGGACAGCGAGGCGTTGCCGCGCGGGCCCGTGTGGGTCTGGCCAACCAGGTGCTTGATGCCGTTACGCAGGCGGTAGATGTTCACCGTGCGAGTGGCACCGAGCGACGGGCTGGTGTGGACGATCACCGTCAGGTGGTGCTTGTGGAACGACGTCAGGCTGACCGTCGGGCGCTCCACAGTGGTGTGCTGAGCCGAACCGGTGAAGGTGATGGCCTCCTTGCCGGACGCCAGCTGCGTGCCACCAGGACCGGTCACCACCATCGAGACGGTGGAGACACCCGGGGAGTTGCAGCTGAACGTGTAGCCAGCGATACCTGAGGTGTTCGTGTTGAGGGTGGCAGGTGCACCACCGTTACCGGTGATCGCCGCCGGCACACAGCTGGCCTCGTTCGACCCGCTGCGGACCACGGAGATCACACCCACGCCACCGTTGGTGCCGGACGTCGTACCAGTCGGAGCACCCACGATCGGGTTCTGGAACTGGTCGACCAGCTTGGCCGTCACCGTGACCGCAGTCGAGGTGGCGACCTTGTTGCCCGGCGTCACCGTGAACGTCACAACCGGCTGCGCGAGCTGGTTGTAGAAGTTCAGGGTCAGCGTGTCGCTGGC
>DASZRO010000088.1 GCA_035550055.1 Mycobacteriales bacterium
CCGTACTGGCCGGCCGGGATCACCCCTTCGAAGTCGACGTACTCGAGCGGGTGGTCCTCGACGTGGAACGCGGCCCGTCGAATCGACGGGTCCAAAGTCGGCCCTTTCGGCACCGCCCAGCTGACGAGCACGCCCGCCACCTCGAGGCGGAAGTCGTAGTGCAGCCGACGGGCGCGGTGACGCTGGACGACGAACCGGAGCGCGGCCTCGCGCTTCCCGCGAGACCTCGCCGTCGCGCGGCGCTTTTGCCCGGCGGGCTCACTGGTCTTGGTGAAGTCGCGCTTCGCGCGATACGAGCCCAGCAGGCCGGCGGACTTGGTAGCTGACCCGGCGCGACCCACACCGACTCGCTACCCCGACGGCTCCGAGGCATTCGCGGCGAACGCTTGGCTGACGGCTTCGGTCAGGTCCGACCCGAAGCCGACCTTGCCGTTGCCGTAGATGGCGGCCACGTGGCGCAGGATCGGGAAGCCGTTCGGGCCGGTGGCCTGGGTGTAGATCGGCTCGATGTAGAGGATCTCGCCGTCGAGCGGCATGGCGAGCAGGTTGCCGAGTACGACGCTGGAGTTGCCGGTGCGCTCGAGGCTGAGTGCCTTCGCGATCCGCGGTGTCGACTCGATGTCGTTCTGGATCTGCGCCGGCGCGTCGACGATCGAGGTCGACGGCAGCTCGAGCAGCGTGAAGTGGCCGTAGTCGGGTGACCCGGCCTGCGCGTCGACGGAAAGGAAGGCGGCGAGGTTGCGCTTGTTCTGCGTGACGAGCGGCGAGGACAACGAGTACACCGGCGCCGAGACGTCGTCGGGCGACATCGTGAAGTACGCCGACGGCAGCGGCGGGGAAGCGGTCGGGACCTTCTTGCCGAGGGCGGTGCGCTTCGTGCCGCCTGCGGTCGTCGGGTCGTTCGGCACCTGCCAGAAGTCGCTGCCGCTGTAGAACTGGCTGGCGGTGGTGACGTGGTAGCGCGACAGCAGACTGCGCTGCACGCTGAACAGGTCGGTCGGGTAGCGCAGGTGCGGGAGCAGCGCCGCGGGGATCTCGTCCTCGGGCTTCACCAGCCCGGGGAACGCCTTCTCCCACGTCTCGAGGACCGGGTCGGGCTGCACGTCCTGGTTCCACGCGTAGAGCGTCACGGCGCCGGTGTAGGCGTTGACGACGGCCTTGACCGAGTTGCGCATGTAGTTGACCGACGTGTTCGGCTGGATGACAGAAGCGCCGTTCTTGTTCAGCGACGTCAGCGTCGTCGACCGCAGGTTGACCTGTTGGGAGTAGGGATAGTTGTTCGACGTCGTGTAGCCGTCGACGACCCAGTCGATCTGCCCGTCGGCGACGACCGGGTAGACGTCGCCGTCGAGGGTGAGCCAGGGCGCCACCGCTGCGACTCGCGCCCGCGGGTTGCGGTTGTAGAGCAGCTGCGAATCGGAGTTGATCTCGCTGGAGAACAGGATGCTCGCGCTGCGCAGCTTCCAGGCGTAGAGCAGCCGATGGAAGAACGAGCCGACCGGCACACCGCCGCCACCGGTGTGCGTGGTGGTGACGTTGCCCGATCCGTTCGTCGCCGGCCGGTCGAACTCGCGCGACTTCGTGCCACCCACGATCGAGTACGACGGCGAGCTCTGCCCGTAGTACACCTGCGGTCGGGTGACGGTGGGCACCCCGGACTGCGGGACGTTGCCCGCGGTGTAGGAGGGCTGGCCGTCGTTCACCTCGCCGGTCGGCGCCGCCACGACGCCGTACCCGTGGGTGTAGACGACGTGCTGGTTGGTCCACGTCTGCTGTGACTTCGGCAGCCCCGACAGGTTCAGCTCGCGCAGCGCCAGCTCGACGTCGGTGTCCTTTCCGTCGACGAGGTAGTGGTCGACGTCGAGAGTGGACTTGAAGCCGTAGAAGGCGCGTTGCTGTTGCTGGACGGTGAACGTCGGCGACATCCGGTTCGGGTCGAGCAGCCGGACCTGGTCGTTGGCGGCCAGCCCGGCGAGCAGGTCCTTCGACGTGGCAGCGGTCGTCCCCGGCAGCGACGCGACACTGACGTCGCCGGCCAGCCCGAACGCCTGCCGGGTCGCCGTGATGTTGCGGGCGATGTACTTCGTCTCCACCGTCGACGCGCTCGGCTTGGTCCAGAACTGCTGCACCAGACGCGGCACCGCGATGCCGCCGACGAAGGCGCAGCCCGCCATCACGGCAATCGCGGTCACCAGCAGCTTGTTGCTCTGCACGGCGACGTTCGCGAGCAGCAGCAGCGCGCAGATCGCCGCGACGACCATCAGCGCCAGCTTGGCCGGGATGACCGCGTGGACGTCGGTGTAGGAGGGACCGGTCACGACGCCGCGATTGGAGGTGGCCGTCGCGAGCCGGTCCAGCCAGTAACCGAACACCTTGAGGGCGAGGTAGAGCGCGAGCAGCAGCGACAGATGGATCTGCAACGCGCGCGACAGCCTCGGGCCCTTGCCCCGTGGCCGCAGCGCGCCATAGGCGTACGCCGTCACGAGCAGCACGATGATCGCGGTGCCGACCACCCGGAACAGCAGCGTCAACACCAGCCGGTGCAGCGGATAGGTGAACAGGAAGTAGGAGATGTCCCGGTGGAACTGCGGGTCCTTCTGGCCGAACGGGACCGCGTGACGCCACAGCAGCCACGTCTGCCAGCCGCTCGCCGCAGCGGACCCGGCCTGCACGGCGAGCACCACCACGATCACGGTGAACAGCAGCTTGCGCAGTCGACGCTCCAGCCGGCTGAACAGATATCGCCAGCGCTGCCGGGTGGGGTCCGGGTTGAAGTCCGGGCGCTGCCGCACCGCCACGACCAGCGTGTGGCCGACCGCGGCCGCCATGAGGGCGCCGAAGGTCACGAACAGCAGCGCCTGCGTCCAGAACCTGCGGGTGTACGCCGACTCGTCGCCGATCGAGCGGAACCACAGCAGGTTGGTGTCGATGCCGACGAGCGCGTTGAGGGCGTAGCCGATGGCGATCAGCACCAGCACGACCGCGGTCAGCACCAGGATCAGCTGGCGTCTGCTGCGTCGAGGCGGTTTCTGCCCAGCATGGACCGCCTCTGACACCGGGCAAATCTATCGCGGGCATCATGAAGGAATGCGCAGATCCGCTCCGATGCGCGGCATGCAGGCCATCGACAAGAACCCGGTGCTGCTCTCCGTCGTACGACGGTTGCGTGAGTACCTACCGGGTGATGAGGACTTCGGTGACCCGCTGTCGACCGCCCGGTTCGGACACGTCGCGACGGCCAACCGGCAGTGGACCGAGCTCACCGAGAAGCGGCCGGGGGTGGTCCGGGAGCTCGGCAGGGGCGCCCTTCAGGTCTGGCAGTCCGTCCTCGAGGCGAGGGGCGAGGACTACGGCGAGCAGGAAGTCACCGTCGTGTTCACCGACCTCGTGAAGTTCTCCGACTGGGCGCTCGAAGCGGGTGACGACGACGCGCTGCGACTGCTGCGTGAGGTGGCGGCGGCGATCGAACCGCCCGTGCAGCGGTACGGCGGCCTGGTCGTCAAACGGCTCGGCGACGGGATGATGGCGATCTTCCCGACCCCGCAGAGCGCCTTCGAAGCGATCGTCGAGGCCAATGCCAACCTGAAGACGGTCAAGGTCGGCAGCTACCGCCCGCGGATGCGCGCCGGCATGCACACCGGCAACCCGCGCAAGCTCGGCGGTGACTACCTCGGGGTCGACGTCAACATCGCCGCGAGGGTCGCCCAGAAGGCGACCGGCGGGGAGATCCTCGCGTCGCAGTCAGCGGTCGCCGAGCTCGACCCCGCCCGGGTCGCCAGACGCAAGAAGCGGTCCTTCGCGCTGGTGCGCGCGAAGGGCGTCCCGGACGAGCTCGAGGTCTACGCGGTCAGCCCTACCGGTAGCCCTTAGCGGGCCGATGTGCGGGGAACTGGACGACCTGCTGGAAGGTCGGGCGGTTCTGCCAGTCGGGGAAGGGCTGACCGACGATGCCGAGCGGACGGAAGTGGATCGCGTCGTACTGCGGCATCGACTCGTGCTTGTCGCCGGTCGCCTTGCGGTCGGCCAGCAACGCGCTGTCGACGGACCACCTCGCCACGTCGGCCGTCCCGTTCTCCGAGCGCAGGGTGCGATACACGTGCAGCAGCGCTGCGCGGATCGCCGCGGCACACGTCGCCGGGCCGCCGCCGCACCACTTGCTCGTGATCACCGACGTGAACGGGTCGAGCGGGTGCTGCCCCCGCAGCTGCTGCAGCGTCTTCTGCAGGTAGCCCTCCCAGCCGCCGTCGTACGCGCTGCCGAGGTGGGCGTCGCCGCTGTTGGGTGTGTTGACGAACTGCATCGGCAGGATGCTGTACCCGCTCGTCACCGCGCCGCCGGTGCTGCCCTGCCCGCCGATCCCGCCGGCGCCGAGCAGCCGGTTGTAGACGGCTTCGATCAGCTCCGGTTCGAGCTCGTCCATGATCGCGACCGCGGCGTGCGCCTGGTAGAGCGCGGCGGACGGGTTCGCCCGCTTGCGGTGCGCACCCGCGGCGTACCACTTCGCGAGAACGCCGAGCATCTTCCGCACGCCTGCCGGCAGCTGCTGCCCCTTCTCGTAGCCGAGCAGCTGCGGCAGCACCGTCAGCCCGTCGAGGTCCTGGCTGGCGGCAGTCTCCATCGCCTTCACGACGTCGGCGCGGGTGAGCCGGTGATGGGTGATCCGGATCTGCTTCTTCAGCTGCGCGACCAGCATCTGCGACCGGTACGTCGGCCCGTACCCGTACTGGTCGTCGGCGGCGGAGAAGCCAGGCGCCGGCTTGTTGTTCCAGCTGACGAAGAACCCCTGCTTGGGGTCGGTCTCGTGCACGTGCCGGCTCGCGGGCAGGAAGCCCCGCCACTCGGCGTCGCCGGTTCCCCACGTCGGCAGGTTCGGGTCGGCACCCTTCGCGCGGATCGGGTCCCGTCCGCTGACGAAGTACGCCGCGTGCTTGTCGTCGACGTAGAACCAGTTGAACGTGTACTGGATCTTCGCGGCGCCGCGCTCCCAGGACTTCACGTTGTAGGTGAGCTTCGGGTCGCCCCACTGCAGGAAGCCGGCGACCGAGTCGACGTCGTGGTTGTAGGTGCTGCGCTGGTTCACCACGGCGACCGGCTTACCGTCGACGGTCGTCCAGCCCTGGACGACGCCGTGGCGGGTCAGGAAGATCTTGTGGTCGATGGTGACCGGCGCGCCGAGACCGCCGGGCTTGGTGAGGGCGGTCTCGCTGAAGTCCTCCGCCGTCATCGGAACGCACTTGCCGTCGAACTCGTACGACGTGCCGGTGGCTGACGGCTTGCCGCCGCCTGGCGAGCAGATCTTCTCGATCCGCTGGTCGATCAGGTCGCTGCCGGCCGATGTCGCCGACCAGGCGTAGTCGACGCCACGGCCGAGCTCGACCAGGCCGGTCCCAGGGAACGACGCGCCTTCGGCGTGGTAGTCGGGAGCGCTGATCTCCTCTTGCGAGAGGATCTGCGGTGCGAAGTAGCTGACCTGCGGGCCGAACACCGCGATCGGGTGGTGGGCCTTGGTCTCCTTCGCGTCCACCACCAGCGCGTTGCTCATGTGGTTCGGCGTGTCCTGCAACGACGCGATGCCGGCCAGCGCGGTGAGGTTGGGTGAGGTGAGGTTGCAGTTCGGGGTGGTGTCGGTCGGACCACCGATCAGCTTGGCCGTGTCGGGGATCGCGGTGAGCTTCGGGTTGGGGTGGTTGACGATCTCGTACGGGAAGCGCTTGCCGATCACGGTCGTCTGCGCACCCGGGTCGTTCTGTTCCTTGAACTCGGTGAACGCCTTCGCGCCTGCCGCGGCACCGAGGTGCTGGCGCAGGTAGGAGTACAGCGCGGCGTTGGCGACCTCGATGCCGCCGCCCTTGCCGAAGATCCCGCCGATCAGGCCGGCCACGTCGACTACGTCGCCCGGCGTCCACTTCTGCGGCAGCCCGACCGCCGCCACGTAGTCGGCGTCGAGCAGCGTCGGGTTCGTCTGCGTCTTCGCGATCCAGGCGTTCACGCCGTCGACGTACGCGTCGAGCATGTTCTCTGCGAGCTGGCCCTCCTTGCCGTACTCGCGCGGCAACGCCTCGACCTGCGCGGTGGCCTGGGCAGAGGTGTACGGCGCGAGCAGGAGCTCGTCGTGGTCCATCTGCTCGTCCGAGCACGACGGCCCGATGAACTCGCTCAGCGTGCCGGCGCCGTAGTGCCGCAGCACGTCCATCAGGAACAGTCGGTCCTCGGCCTGGGCGTACCCCGCCCCGAAGGCGGCGGCCTCGTCGGTCGCGCCGTAGATGTGCGGCACGTCGTTCGCGTCGCGCACGATCTTGACCTGGCCCGCCGGGTACTGCGCGCTGCTCGGGTCCTCGGTGCGGATGACGTCGCCGGGCTTCACCCCGAACGACTCGTCGTCGTAGTACTTGTCCAGCGTGCCATCGGTCAGCGTCGGGTAGCCGTAGAGCAGGTTCTCGTACTTCGCCAGCTGGTTCTGGCTGTACGGCGGGCGCTGCTTGGCCAGCTCGAAGTTGGCGAGCTGCGCCCCGGTCACCGAGCCGTTCTCACCCGGCGGCAGGATGCTCATCGCCTGACCGTGGGCGTAGTCGCCGGCCCGGTAGGCGCTGCTCGGCAGCCGATAGTGCGCGCCGCCGGCACCCGCGAGCGCAGCCGCCGGAACGGCGGCGAGTGCTGCGGTGACAGCAGCGGCAGAGAGCAGGACGACGACGCGACGGGTTTTCGGCACGAAGAGCAAGACTATTGCGTCGCTGTCGGCGCTTTCTGGGACGTCCAGGATTCGCAGATGAAGGACAGCTCGAACTCCCCGTCGGGCATCGCCGCGCGCGCCTCGGCGAGCACCCGGTCACGTTCCTCGTCGCCGGCGAGGATCATCACGCTGGTGGACCTGATGAACGCCTCCACGCGCGCCCAGGTGTAGCCGAGCCGGTAGCGCGTGAGGGTGCGGCGCGGCGTCGAGAACAGGTCGCCGGCGGTGAAAGGCGGCTTCGGGTCGTCCAGCATCCGCGCGCTGCACTGGTCGATCATCGCGATATCGGACAGCCGCAGGCTCAACGGATCTGACGCGTCGAGCAGGTTCCACATCGGGGTCAGCGTGCCGCCGGCACGCAGCACGCGGGCGCACTCTGCAACCGCGCGCGGCACGTCGAACCAGTGCCACGCCTGGCCGACGAAGATCGCGTCCACGCTGGCGTCCGGCAGCGGGATCTCCTCCGCGGCGCCGGCCACGGCGCGAGCTCCCGCCGGGATCAAGGCGCGCATCTCGTCGGAGGGCTCGACCGCGACCACCGACAGGCCGAGCTCGAGCAGCCCGGCGGTGAGTGGTCCGGTACCGGCAGCGAGGTCGAGCACCTCGACAGCGCCCGCCGGCAGGCAGCGCTCGATCACCTCGCGCGGGTACCCCGGCCGGCCCGCGGCGTAGCTCGCCGCTCCGGCACCGAACGAGGTGCGCCTGGCTTCCCAGCTCGGCTGTGCGGTCACGCGAACACGACCGTGCGGCTGCCGTCGAGCAGCACCCGGTGCTCGAGATGCCAGCGGACCGCGCGGGCCAGCGCGACGCATTCGAGGTCCCGGCCGGTGGCTGCCAGCGACGCGGGGTCCTGCTGGTGGCCGACCCGGGCGATCTCCTGCTCGATGATCGGGCCCTCGTCGAGGTCCGCGGTCACGTAGTGGGCGGTCGCGCCGATGAGCTTCACGCCGCGTTCGTAGGCCTGCTCGTAGGGACGGCCCCCGCGAAAGCTCGGCAGGAACGAGTGATGGATGTTGATGATCCGGCCGGGCAGCGCCGCGCACAGCTCCGCGCTGAGGATCTGCATGTAGCGGGCGAGCACCACCAGCTCAGCGCCGGTCGAGTCGACGAGGGCGAGGATCTGCTTCTCCTGCGCGGGCCGGGTGTCGTTGTCGACCGGCAGGTGGTGGAACGGTACGCCGTACGGCGTCGTCAGCGACTCCAGGTCGCGATGGTTCGACACGACCGCCGCGAGGTTGCACGGCAGGTACCCGCTCTGCCAGCGGTAGAGCAGGTCCGCCAGGCAGTGGCCCTCTCGCGACACCATCACCACGACGTTCGGCCGGTCGGCCTGCTCGTGCAGCTCCCACGTCATCGCAAACCGCGCCGCGACGTCGGCGAAGTCGAAGCGAAGTGACGACGGCTCGACGGGGGAGTCGATGTGCACTCGCATGAAGAACGTCGAGGTACGCGGGCTCCCGTACTGCTGGGAGTCGAGGATGTTGCAACCGCGCTCGGCAAGGAACCCCGAGACGCCATGCACGATCCCCGGCTTGTCGGGACAGGAAAGCGTCAGAACCAGCTCGGCCACGCGACAAAGCGTGGCACGACGACCTACTTGCGTCGCACTGCGGCGATGTCGAACTCGAGCTTCACCTTGTCCGACACCACCATGCCGTCAGCGAGTGGCATGTTGAAGCTGACCCCGAAGTCGTTGCGGTTGATCTGCGCCTTGCCTTCGAAGCCGAGCCGGAAGTTGCCCCACGGGTCGTCGGCCGCACCGGTCAGCTCGAGGTCGACCGTCACCGGCTTCGTCACGCCCTTGACCGTGAGGTCGCCGGTCAGCTTGAAGTTCTCGTCGTCGACCCGCTCGGCCTTGGTGCTGACGAACGTGATCGTCGGGTAGGTGTCGACCTCGAGGAAGTCGGAGTTGCGGACGTGGTCGTCTCGCATCTGGTTGCCGGTGTCGATGCTCGCGGTCTGGATCTCGACCTTCGCGGTGCTCTTGCTGACGTCGTCGGCGTCCACGTGGATCTCGCCGGTGAACTCCTTGAACGCGCCGCGCACGGTGGTGACGAGCGCGTGCTTGGCGGCGAAGCCGATCCGGGTGTGGGCCGGGTCGAAGTCGTAGTCGCCGCTGAGCGTGGTCGCGGTCGCTTCGGTCGTCTGGGTGGTCATGGCTGCCTCCGGGAGATGACGGGTACTTACTTGCATCTGCAACAAACCCTACGACAACTTTATTGCGTCTGCAACTACCTTACGGGAGGCCGTATCCTCGGGACATGGCAAGGCCAAGCGTCCGCCCGCTCGACGAGCGGGAGATGAGCGCGTGGCACGCCCTGATCCGGGCCCACAGCAAAATCATCAGGCGGCTGGAGGCCGACCTCGAGACCGAGCACGGTCTGACGCTGCCGGCCTACGAGGTCCTCGCCCACCTGTCCATGGCGCCGGAGTCGCGGCTGCGGATGAGCGAGCTGGCCGTCCACGCCGTCCTGACGCCGAGCGGGCTGACGCGGCTGGTCGACAAGCTCGCCCGGGAGGGCCTGGTGTGCCGGACCCGGTGCAGCGGCGACGCGCGGGTCGTCTACGCGGTGTTGACCCCGCTCGGGCGCAGCCGGCTGGAGGCGGCGTACCCCACTCACCTGCGTGGCGTGCGCGAGCAGTTCATCGACCAGCTCTCGCCGCAGCAGCGCGACGCCGTCGCCGAGGCGCTCAACGTCTTGCTCGCCAAATGCCCGGCGGAGTGTGCCGCAGCGGTCGAGGAGTGCGAGGCGGCACTCGTCGCCGAGTCCGGCCTGTGACCGTCACGGTCCGTGGCGCGCGCACCGCCGACGTCGCCGCCATCCGGCGGTTCCTGGACTTCTACGCACCGAAGCGCATCCTGCTCGACAAGCCCACCGTCACCCTCTACGAGGACGTCCAGGAGTTCGTCGTCGCCGAGGTCGACGGGGAGGTGGTCGGCTGTGGTGCGCTGCACGTCCTGTGGGCCGACCTTGCGGAGGTCCGCACCGTCGCGGTCGATCCCGCCTGTCAGCGCGCGGGCATCGGCCACCATTTGCTCGAGGCGCTGATCGCCCGCGCCCGCAACCTCGGCGTACAGCGCATCTACTGCCTGACCTTCGAAGTCGAGTTCTTCGCCTCGCACGGGTTCCAGGTCATCGAAGGGGCGCCGGTCGAGCCAGAGGTGTACGAAGAGCTGCTGCGCTCCTACGACGAGGGCGTCGCCGAGTTCCTCGACCTGGAGCGGGTCAAGCCGAACACCCTCGGCAACACCCGGATGCTGCTGGAGCTGTAGCCAGTCGAGCAGTAGTCCTCAGGTGACGCTCATCACCCAGAACGCCTCCGCGTAGGAGCTGTCGGGCAATCCGGCCGCGATCGCGTTGCCGCCGTTCCAGTTGTGCAGCAGCAGGTGCAGCTGTTCAGGGTCGGAGATCTGGCTGGCGTGGCGCAGCAGCGCCGCCTTCTTTCGCTCGAACTGCTTGGTGATGTCCACGTAGTGGTTCTGTCGCGGCCCCGCGGTCACCCAGACCTCCTGGACCGTCCACGCCTCGAGCTCGCCGATCGAGTCGGCGAACGTGAACGGGTTGCGCGAGTCCGGGTAGACCGCGCACATGGTCGCCTCGCCCGCGGCGAGGTGGTCGGGGTGGCTGCCGTAGATCCGTTCCCAGTTGCGTTCGGGTGACTGGGTGACGACTCGCTGCGGGCGTACCTCGCGGATCACCCGGGAGATGTCGCGGCGCAGGTCGAGGGAGACCTCGAGTCGGCCGTCGGGATAGCCGAGGAAGCGAAGATCGCTGACGCCGACCTCCGCGGCGGCCGCGCGCTGCTCGCTCTCCCGGATGCCGGCGATCTCCGCGCGCGGCACCGACGGGTCGAACCCGCCCGCATCACCGCTGGTGATCATGCAGTACGTGACGGCGATGCCGGCGTCGGTCCACGCCGCGACCGTGCCGGCCAGCCCGAAGTCCACGTCGTCGGGATGCGCCATGACGCAGAGCACCCGCTCGATCTCGCTGTCGTCCATCACCACGTCGGCGAGGCTAGTCCGCGCTGTCGTCCCAGTCGTGAGCCGACTCGCGACCGCCGTTCGCGACGATCGCAGCGACTGGTGGAATCGCCAAGGCGACCGCTGACATCACGATCGCCGCCGTCGTCGAGACCAGCCACACCCAGCTCCACGCCATGACGATGAGGAACAGGCAGGCACCCATCAATGCGAGGTAAGGGCGCTTGCCGGGCACGGTGATGACATTCCCACGTGGCGCGCGGCTACGGCCCGAGGCGGTAGTCGTGCGGGTCGATGCGGAGCGTCTGGCCGGCCGGGCTGGTCCAGGTGACCGAGCCGTCGGGATCCTTGCGGTACGTCCAGCCCGCGTGGGTCTTGCCCCGATGCCATCTCCGCTCGAGCGGGGTGACGTTCCACGGGTCGGTCGTACCGCCGTCGTCGTAGGGCCGGAGGTGGTCCATGTCGCAGCCGCCAGCCGGCACCGACGAGTACGGCGCAGCGCTGGTGCGGTGCAGCGCGATGAGATGGTCGGCGAGCGGTGGCGGCACGACGTACGTCGTTCGGCCGTAGTGCAGCAGGTGACCGTCGGCCGGATCGATGACGAGCCGGCGCAGCGGCGAGCCGTCGGCGAGCAGCTGGATCGCGGCTGCGGCCGGGATGAAGCCGTAGCCCGGGATCTCCGCCGGATGGCGCGCCAGGCCGAACAGCGTCGGGGCGTCGACGCAGACGTCGAGCACGATCGCCCGGCCGTGGCGGCGCGGCGCGTCCGGAGAGGTGAGATAGCGGGTCGCCCATTCGGCGAGACCGGCGAGCTTGCGCGTCGCGCTCGTCCCGCCCTGCGCCGACTTCGCCGCCCCGGCACAGGCGTTCAGCGCGGTGTCGACGAGCGCCGTCATCTCCAGCGGACCGCGCAGGTACAGCTCGCCCACCCCGTCACCGAGGTCACGATGGTCGGCAATCGCTTCCCGTCGGGCGGTCGTTGCCCGAGACGTGAACTGCGGGTCGAGACGGGCGAGCCAGCGCCGCAGGCTCGCCTTGAACAAGGTCAGGTCCTGGCGGTAGGCGTAGCGCAGCAGGTTCGCCTCGATCTGCTGCGCAACCTCGTCGTCGAGATGCGCGACGCCCTCGCTGAGGGCCAACGCCTGCGCAAGAGTGATCTGCCCGACGGTCATCGCCGCATGAGTGGCGGACAGCCGTCCCGCGAGGTCTCGGGCGAAGGCGACCTGGCGGTCCGCCGAATAGATGCTGAGGCGGGACGCCACGGCGACCTCGTGCTTGCCCCAGTCCTCGCGCGGATCTGCGGGAAGCGGTCCGGCGACGGCCGCGGTGTAGCGCAGGCGCACCGACTCGGCGTGCGCGGCGATCGCCGCGAGCTGCGCGAGCGCGGACACCCGAGCGGACTCGGACAAGCCTTGCGGGTCTGCGCCGGCGAGCAGGTTCAACGCCTCCCCGCAGGCGCCGATCTGCTCGGCCATCAACACCGGCCAGTCCGCGGTCGCCCCGTCGTCGGGGGGCTCCGGCGACTCCGCCGCAACCACGGTGTCGAACATGCGTTCGATAATATGAGCCGCCTACGACAGGAACGGCGGGCCGATGAAACTGCGCGGCGGACATACCCTCGACGGGCCGATGACCACGCTGTTCGACGACGACGCCCTCCCCGAGCCGGACCGCGAGCCCGAGCGCCCGTCGCGACCGCGATTCGATCCGGAGACCTTCCTCGACGGGCTCAACCCCGAGCAACGCAAGGCCGTCGTACACGAGGGCGGCCCCCTGCTGATCGTGGCCGGAGCCGGCTCCGGCAAGACGCGGGTGCTCACCCACCGCATCGCCTGGTTGCTCGGTGAGCGGCACGTGCAGCCGGGGCAGGTGCTCGCGATCACCTTCACCAACAAGGCCGCCGGTGAGATGAAGGAGCGGGTGGCCAACCTCGTCGGGCCCCGCGCCAAAGCGATGTGGGTGTCGACGTTCCACTCGGCGTGCGTTCGCATCATGCGTGCCGAGGGCAGCCGGCTCGGCTACACGAGCAGCTTCTCGATCTACGACCAGGACGACTCGCGCCGGCTGATGACCACCGTCGTCCGTGATCTCGACCTCGACCCGAAGCGGTTCCCCGCCCGCTCGATCGCCGCGCAGGTCAGCAACCTCAAAAACGAGCTGATCGACTTCGAGGACGCGAAGGCGCGCGCCACCAACCACATCGAGCGGACGGTCGCGGAGGCCTACGAGCGCTACCAGGACCGGCTGCGCCGGGCCAACGCGCTCGACTTCGACGACCTGATCATGACCTCGGTGTCATTGCTCCAGCTCTTCCCCGACGTCGCCGAGCACTACCGCCGCCGGTTCCGCCACGTGCTCGTCGACGAGTACCAGGACACCAACCACGCGCAGTACGTCCTCGTTCGCGAGCTCGTCGGCGGCGGCGAGGACGCAGCGGAGCTGTGCGTCGTCGGTGACGCCGACCAGTCGGTCTATGCCTTCCGCGGCGCCACCATCCGCAACATCCTGCAGTTCGAGGAGGACTACCCGAACGCCTCGGTGATCCTGCTGGAGCAGAACTACCGATCGACGCAGACGATCCTGACCGCGGCCAACGCGGTGATCTCGAAGAACCCCAATCGCAAGCCGAAGCGGCTGTGGTCCGACCAGGGCGCCGGGGAGAAGATCGCCGGCTACGTCGCGGACAACGAGCACGACGAGGCGGCGTACGTCGCCCGTGAGATCGACCGGCTGCACGACGAGCACGGCGTGCGCGCGTGCGACGTCGCGGTCTTCTACCGGACCAACGCGCAGAGCCGGGTCTTCGAAGAGGTGTTCATCCGGGTCGGCCTGCCGTACAAAGTCGTCGGGGGAGTCCGGTTCTACGAGCGGCGCGAGGTACGCGACGCGCTCGCTTATCTGCGGGCGATCGTGAATCCCAACGACACCGTGTCGTTGCGGCGGATCATCAACGTGCCCAAGCGCGGCATCGGCGATCGCGCCGAGGCGTCGATCGAGAGCTTTGCCGAGCGCGAGCGGACCACCTTCGCCGATGCGATGCACCGGGTCGACGAGATCTACGACCTGGTGCCGCGATCGGTCAACGCGATCAAGGGGTTCGTCGAGATGTACGACGAGCTGGCCGCGATGACCGAGGACAGCGCGGGTGACGTCCTGGAAGCGGTCCTCGACAAGTCGGGGTACCTGGCGGAGCTTCGCGCCAGCGCCGACCCGCAGGACGAAGGGCGGGTCGAGAACCTCGAGGAGCTCGTCTCCGTCGCGCG
>DASZRO010000089.1 GCA_035550055.1 Mycobacteriales bacterium
GACTGCTGCCAGGAGACCGACGGCGGGCAGGCGATGCTCGTGACGACCGTCGAGCGGGCGCGCGATCTGAAGCAGCCGGCCGTCGTCATCGAGGCAGCGGCGCAAGGCATGGCCGACGACCAGCACATGATGCGGTCGTTCAACCGGTCGTCGCTGGTCGAGCTGCCGGAGATGGGGACCTGCGCGCGCCAGATCTGGGAGACGTCAGGGCTCGGGCCCGATGACGTGAAGACGGCGGTGCTCTACGACCACTTCACGCCGTTCGTGTTGGCGCAGCTGGAGGAGTTCGGCTTCTGCGGTCGGGGCGAGGCGAAGGACTTCATCGCCGACGGCGCAATCGAGATCGGCGGCCGGCTGCCGATCAACACTCACGGCGGACAGCTCGGCGAGGCCTATCTGCACGGCATGAACGGCGTCGCCGAGGGCGTGCGGCAGGTGCGCGGGACGTCGGTCAACCAGGTCGAGGGTGCCGAGCACGTGTTGGTGACGGGTGGCACCGGCGTACCGACGTCGGCCGTGATGCTCGGAGTGGATCGCTGATGGCCAAGGCTCTCGTCCCCTCGTTCGCCGGCGACGAGCTGGCGGGCGGTGTCGCCGTCGTCACGGGGGCCGGCGTCGGGCTCGGCCGCGCGGAGGCGCTGGCGCTGGCGGCAGCGGGCGCGAAGGTCGTGGTCAACGACATCGGCGACAACGCCGAGGCCGTCGCGGCTGAGATCCGCGCGGCGGGCGGCGAGGCGGTCGGCGTACCCGGCGACATCGGTGACTGGGAGTTCGCGACCTCGTTGGTACGGCGCGCGATCGACGAGTACGGCGACCTCCACGTGCTCGTCAACAACGCCGGCGTGCTGCGCGACCGGATGATCTTCGGCGTCACCGCTGACGAGTGGGACACCGTGCTCCGGGTGCACCTGCGCGGTCACGCGGCGACCTGCCAGGCGGCGACGGCGTACTGGCGTGAGGCGTCCAAGGCCGCGGACGGCCCGGTGTGGGCTCGTGTGGTCAACACCGCCTCCGAGGCGTTCCTCTTCGGCTCGCCCGGTCAGCCCAACTACGCGGCGGCGAAGGCGGGCATCGCCGCGTTGACGTTGTCGGTTGCGCACGGTTGTGCGCGTTACGGCGTACGGGCAAACGCGATCGCGCCGAGGGCGCGCACCGGGATGACCGAGGCGCTGTTCCCGTCTGCCCCGGAAGGCGACGAGATCGACCCGTGGGCGATCGAACACATCGCGCCGGTGGTGGTCTGGCTCGCCACCCGCGGCACCGACCACGTCAACGGCAATGTGTTCGTGACGTACGGCGGCAAGGTCGGCGTGATGAAGGCACCGGCACTGGACGCGGCGTTCGCCAGCGACGGCGAGACGTGGACTGTCGCGGAGCTGGAGAAGACGGTCGGCAACTACCTGGCCGACGGCAACCGCCACACCTTCGCGGTAGGCAACGACCTCACCCTCTAACCCCTACCGTCGAGCCCAACGTAGATGGTCCTTCAGACCCCCTCGAGAGACTCAAAAGGTTGGGCTCGGCGCGACTTCGCGTTGTACGTGTTGGTCAGCGACTTCGACGCACCTCCTCGGCTGCCGCGATCGTGGGGCTGGCGCTTGCGATCTGGGCGCGGGTGCATCTCGGAGGCAACTGGGGAACGCCCATGTCACAGAAGGACAGTCCGGAGCTGGTGACATCGGGCCCGTACCGGTGGCTTCGCAACCCGATCTACAGCGGCATCATTCTCGGGCTGTTCGGCAGCGCCTTGGCCGTGGACCTGCATTGGCTGATCGCCGCCGTGCCGATCAGCGGTTACTTCGTCTACAGCGCGGTGATGGAGCAGCGTTACATGGCGCGGACGTTCCCGG
This sequence comes from Mycobacteriales bacterium, assembly GCA_035550055.1. Taxonomy (NCBI): domain Bacteria; kingdom Bacillati; phylum Actinomycetota; class Actinomycetes; order Mycobacteriales; species Mycobacteriales bacterium. Next base: position 1,851 of record DASZRO010000089.1, read on the forward strand.
ACACCTACCCGGCGTACCGGGGCTCGACGAAGATGCTGATCCCGTTCGTCTTCTGACGGCGGCCCCCGTCAGACGCTCCAGCCCGGGCGGACCAGTCCGGTCTCGTAGGCCAGCACGACGAGCTGGGTGCGGTCGCGGGCGTCGAGCTTCGTCATGATGCGGCTGACGTGGGTGCGGGCGGTCGCAGGGCTCATGAACAGCCGGGCCGCGATCTCGGGATTGCTCAGACCAGCGGCGACCAGCGCCATAACCTCGCGCTCGCGCTCGGTGAGCGCATCGAGCGCCTTCGTGGGTTGCGGCGCCTTCGCGCGCGCTGCGAACTCTTCGACCAACCGTCGCGTCAGCGCCGGTGAGATCAACGCGTCGCCCGCCGCGACGATCCGCACCGCGGCCACCAGCTCGGCAGGTTCGGTGTCCTTGACCAGGAAGCCGCTGGCGCCGTAGCGCAGCGCGTCGAACAGGTACTCGTCGAGACCGAAGGTGGTCAGGATCAGGACACGTACGCCGGCGAGCTCGCGATCGGCCGCGATCGCCCGGGTCGCTTCCAGTCCGTCGAGCTCGGGCATCCGGATGTCCATCAGCACGACGTCGGGTCGATGCTCCTTCGCGAACGCGATCGCCTCGTGGCCGTCGGCGGCCTGCGCCACGACGGTGATGTCGTCTCGCGCGCCGAGCAGCGCCGCGAAGCCCTCACGCACGAGGGCCTGGTCGTCGGCGAGCAGGACCCGGATCATGTCGCGCGCAGCGGCAACGTCGCCCGCACCCGGAAGCCGCCGCCGGATGTCGGCCCCGCGTCGAGTGACCCACCCAGCGCCTCTGCCCGCTCGCGCATGCCGGTGATCCCGCTGCCCCGGCTCGCCGCGTCGGCGGGCCCGCCGCGCCCGTCGTCGCAGACGTCCAGAGCGAAGGCCTCATGGTCGTAGCGCAGCACGACGGTCGCCCGGCTTGCGTTGGCGTGCCGCGCCACATTGGTCAGCGACTCCTGCACGATCCGGTACGCCGCGAGGTCGACGCTTGCCGGCAGCGCGGTGACCGTCCCGGTGACTCGAGTGGTCACCGCGATGCCCAGGCGGCGAGTCGAGTCGACCAGCGCTTCGAGCCGGGACAGACCGGGCGCGGGTGCGCGGGGCGCCTCGTCGTCTTCCTGGCGCAGTGCGGCGAGCATCGAGCGCAACTCGTCGAGTGCCTCCCGCGACACGTCGCGAATCGTACGAAGGGACGCGCGTGCCTGCTCCGGGTCGCTGTCCATCAGGTCCAGCCCGACGCCGGCCTGCACCGCGATGAGTGAGATGTGATGCCCGATCACGTCGTGCAGGTCGCGCGCCGTCGACAACCGCTGCCGGCTGGCGCGGTGCTGCTCGTCGAAATGACGCGCTGCGGCAGCGGTCGCCGTACGTTCCTGTCGGGTGCGAACGACCTCTGCCACGACGACCAGCACGGCGAGCCAGCTCGCCAGGATGACCGACGCCTGCAACGTCGGCTGCGCCTGACCGTAGACGAGGGGCACGAGCCACAGCGTCGAGTAGCCGATCGCGATGGCGCTCCAGGCAGCCCACCGGTGCCCGCGGGTGGCGGCGAGGAAGAACGACACGATCAGACTGAGATAGGCGAAACGTCCCCCATGCGGAGAAAGGGTCGCCGCGAAGCAGACCCACAGGACCGCGACCGGGTGGCGGCGTACTGCGGTGAGAGCGAGCGGCCCGACGGCAAGCAGCACCCAGCCGAGCGCGTCGAGGTGGGCATGTGAGCCGTGGCGGTGCGCCGTCCCCGCCGACAGTCCGTACTGCAGCACGAGCAGCACGCCGGGCAGCAGCAGGTCGCGGCGGTCGAGCACGCGATCGAGCGCTCTCGACCACCTGGACTCGAGGCTTGCGACTGTCATGGTCCTCCGCGTCGACGCTAGCGAGGTCCGCACGGGGCGCGCGTCGGTCGGGGAGCGCAGCGTCTGCTACGTCTGCCGACGTACGACGGGACGTTGCTCCGCGTAGCAGGGCGCAAACGACGAGCCGCTCCTGGCCTGACGACGTCGCCGCCGCAGCCGACCAGCATCAGACGGGTCCATTTCAACCTGCGACGGGAGCCCATCGCGATGGCGACGATCGAGTTCAACGGACTCACCAAACGATTCGGCGACCAGTTCGCCGTGAAGGACCTGACCGTCACCGTCGAACCCGGCAGCGTGGTCGGCTTCCTCGGCCCGAACGGCGCCGGCAAGACGACGACGCTGCGGATGCTGCTCGGCCTGGTGACGCCGACCACCGGGTCGGCGCTGATCGACGGTGTCCGATACGCAGACCTTTCGGAGCCGCGACACGTCGTCGGCGCGGTGCTCGAGGCGTCCGGGGCGCATCCCGCCCGTACGGCGCGACGGCACCTGCGGATCGAGGCCGTTGTCGCAGCGGCACCGCCCGGGCGGGTCGATGCGGTGCTGGATCTCGTGGGTCTGCACGATGCAGCCGATCGCCGCGTCGGCACCTTCTCTCTCGGCATGCGGCAGCGACTCGGCCTGGCGACCGCGTTGCTGTGCGATCCCGACGTACTGATCCTCGACGAGCCGGCCAACGGCCTGGACCCCGAAGGGGTGCGCTGGCTGCGGACGTTGCTGCGCGGTCTCGCCGAGCAGGGCCGGACGGTGCTGGTGTCCAGCCATCTGCTGGCGGAGGTGGCGCAGACCGTCGACAGCGTCGTGATCATCAACCGCGGCCGGCTGGTGCGCCATGCCGCGCTCGACGAGCTGGTCAGCGAAGCCGAGGTGGTGGTCCGGGTGCGCACCTCCGACCCCGCCGGGCTTCGAAAGGCGGTGGCGGCCCCCGGAGTCACGGTGACCGAGACCGGCGGAGAGGTCGTCGAGATCGTCGGCGCGACGCCGGAGCACATCGGCCGGACGGCCGCGGACAAGCGGATTCCCATCTTTGACATCAATACTGAGACCTTCGATCTCGAGCAGCTGTTCCTCGGCTTGACCGGATCGACGAGCGGGATCGGAGAGGCGTCATGACGCGCACGATTCGGGCAGAGCTCGCCAAGCTGGCGACGCTGCGGATGACGTACGGAATGCTGGTCGCGGCGGCCGGCGTCACGGCGCTGTTCACCAGCCTGCAGGCGCGCCGTTCCGGCAACCGGGTTCCGCCGATCTCCACCATGGCGGGGCTGTCGACGGTCACGACGGCTCACGCGATCGGGATGATGCTCGCCGCCGTGCTCGGGGTGATCGCCGCCAACGGCGAGTTCCGCCACAACAGTGCGACGTTGACCTACCTCGCGACGCCGAACCGCTCGAAGGTCCTGTTGGCAAAGATCGTCGCGATCCTGCCCTTCGGTGCGCTCTACGGCATCGTCGCCGGCACGGTCTCGACGGGCGTCGGGCTCGCTTTCGTCGTAGGTCGCGGCGATGAGGTCACGCTGTCGTCGGCGGCGCTGACCGGGCACATCTTCGGTGCCGCAGTGGGTGCGGCGGCACTTGCTGCGATCGGCGTGGCGGTCGGGTCGCTGGTGCGATCGCAGATCGCCGCGGTGATCGGTGTGTTCATCTGGTGTCTGGTCATCGAGTCGGTCGTGGGAGCCAATGTCACGTCGGTTCGGCCGTACCTGCCCTACACCGCGTCGACCACCCTGGGCGGTGCGAAGCTCGGTGCGGCCGCCTTCGGGCCGCAGTTCCAGATCAGTGGGCAGTCGCCACTACCGTTCATCGCCGCCCTTCTCGTGCTCGTCGCGATCGGGGCGGTCGTCGCTGCGGTTGCGGCTCGTACCGTCGTCCGCGCCGACATCCAGTGACGTCGCCGCAGGAGAGGTGGGCGGCGGGAACCTCGCGTCAGCGGTTTCCGAGCTCGGCGTGGGCGGCCGCATCCAGCGACCACTCGGCATCGGTGATCCAGCGCCCGCGCCATCGATCGAGGCGTACGGCGACGTCTGCTCGCTCGGTGTTGGCGCAGACCGCGGGGTCGCCGTTCGGGTCGGCGTAGTCGAGGACGACGCAGCGATCCTTCGGTTGGTTGACCTCGACCGTCAGGCGGGTGCGCCCGACGACGCCGCGGACCCGCCACGACTCGGCCGCAAGCCGAGTGCGGAACAGTGGCGACGCTAACAACGGGTCGCGTGGCCAGTCGTGGCCGTTGCGGCGCAGCTGCACGAAGGCCAGCGGCGGCAGCGCACGCATGCCGGGCCGCCTCGCGACCGCGGCCACGATCTCGAGGCTCGTGTCGCCGTCGAGGTCGGCGTGGAGCCATCCCCACCGCTGCGCGTTGCCGTGTCCGTAGATGTGAGCGACG
>DASZRO010000090.1 GCA_035550055.1 Mycobacteriales bacterium
GTCTATGACGCGATCCTCGACCTCTACGGCAAAGGAGAGCCCGCCGACCCGGTCACCGTCGCCGCGGAGCTGACCCGGGCGGGCAACCTCGAGCGCGTCGGCGGTGCGCCGTACCTGCACACGCTGATCTCGCTGGTGCCGATCGCTGCCAACGCGGGCTACTACGCCGAGATCGTGCGCGAGCGGGCGATCCTGCGGCGCCTCGTCGAGGCGGGCACCAAGGTCGTGCAGCTCGGGTACGGCGCGGCCGGCGGGATGGGCGGGGACGTCGACGACGTCGTCGACCGGGCGCAGGCCGCCGTCTACGAGGTCGTCGAGCGGCGTACCAGTGAGGACTACGTCGGTCTCGAGGCCGCGATGTGGGCGACCTACAACGAGATCGAGGCGATCGGCAACCGGGGCGGCGAGCTCTTCGGAGTGCCGACCGGATTCCGCGATCTTGACGAGCTGACCAACGGCTTGCACGACGGCCAGCTCATCGTGGTGGCCGGAAGGCCCGGTCTCGGGAAGGCGCTCGCTCTCGACACCCGTCTTGCGACCCCGACCGGCTGGACGACGATGGGCGAGGTCGCGGTCGGTGACTACCTCATCGGCGCCGACGGCCACCCGACGCGGGTGGTCGCCGCGACCGAGGTGATGACGAACCGGCCTTGCTACGAGGTGCACTTCGACGACGGCACAGTCATCGTCGCCGACGAGCAGCACCAATGGCTCACCCGCGACCGGGCAGGGTCGGCGGTCCGCACGACTGGCGAGATCGCCGCGAGCGTGGCGACGGGCGGCTCTCGGCGGCAGCTCGACCACGAGGTGGCGCTTGCGTCGCCCCTTGACCTGCCGGACCGGGTTCTCCCGGTCGCCCCGTACACCCTCGGCGTTTGGCTCTCCGATGGCGACCCCGACCCGGAGGTCGCGATGTACGTCGAAGGCTCGGGAGCCTCGGTGGTGCCGGAGGCGGCGGCGTTACGGGCGCTCGGTTCGACCCCTCGGCGCGGCATCCCGCAGGAATACCTGCGCGCGTCACAGTCGCAGCGTCGCCTGCTGTTGGCCGGCCTGCTCGACGTGGGCGGCTTCGTCCTGCCGAACGGGTCCATTCAGTACTCGGCCCGCAGTCGCCACCTTGCGGCCGATGTCCGTGAACTGATTTGCAGCCTCGGCTACCGATGCGAGACCGCTTCGACGGCGTCGACGCTCACCTTCTCGACGGAAGACGATGTCTTTGCCTTGGAGCGGAAGCGCATCGCTCACAAGGAGCGCCGCCGTCCCACGCGAACGCTGTCGTCGACGCGGTTCATCACCGACGTTCGTCGGGTCGAGTCTGTGCCGGTGCGATGCGTCGAGGTCGACAACGCGGACCACATGTATCTCGCCGGTGAGTCGATGGTGCCGACGCACAACAGCACGCTTGGCATGGACTTCTTGCGGAGCGCCGCGATCGGACACCAGAAGTCGGCGGTCCTGTTCTCACTCGAAATGGGCAAGAGCGAGATCACCATGCGACTGTTGTCTGCCGAGGCGCGCATCCCGCTGACCCGAATCCGGACCGGAACGCTGAACGACGACGACTGGACGAAACTCGCCCGCCGGATGGGCGAGGTTGCGCAGGCTCCGATGTTCATCGACGACTCCCCGAACCTCACGATGATGGAGATCCGCGCGAAGGCGCGGCGCCTCAAGCAGCGCCACGACCTGAGGCTGGTCGTCGTCGACTATCTCCAGCTGATGACGAGCCCGAAGCGGGTGGAGAACCGCCAGCAAGAGGTCGCCGAGATGAGCCGGTCGCTGAAGCTTCTGGCCAAGGAGCTCGCGGTGCCGGTGGTCGCGATCAGCCAGCTGAACCGTGGCGCCGAGCAGCGCTCCGACAAGCGGCCGCAGCTGTCCGACCTGCGTGAGTCAGGTGCGATCGAGCAGGACGCCGACATGGTGATCCTGCTGCACCGTGAGGATGCCTACGAACGCGAGTCGCCGCGGGCCGGCGAGGCGGACCTGATCGTGGCCAAGCACCGAAACGGCCCCACCCGAGACGTGGTCGTGTCGTCGCAGCTGCACTACTCGCGCTTCGTGGACATGCCGCACAACTAGCCGCTTGTGTAGGGTCCGCGCGTATTTGTCCAAATCCGGTTCTACTTGCCCCCTATTTGTCCAACTGTCCGGCCTATTTGTCCACTGATTCGTCGCGGTCGCGGTCGCGGTCGCGATCGCGGGGCCTAGGCCACAGGGTCAGGTGAGGGCTGGCTTGTCTGGCCCGCTTCGTGCCGGCGAGCCGATTCGTTAGCGAAGATCGTTCCCTGGACGTCGTGGAAGGAACTCAAGTCGTTTGGTGCCGCGGGATAGATGAGGTTCGTGTCGGTGTGCACGGCGAGAGATCGCCAGTACAGCTGTGGCCGGGCTGCCATGAGCAGGGCGCGGCGGGGCGGCGCTGTGTCGTACTGCATCTGGATTGCGTCGAGGATGCCGAGGCTGGTGTAGATGTCGTGGAAGCGTCTGATCTCCGGCAGCCTGAAGCTCTTGCTGATGGGCGTGAAATGAACAGCGAGATGGCGGTCCGGGTCGTACAGATCGATTCTCAGTTGCGGGAGCGCGCTGGGGTCGAAGGGCTGTTCGCCTTCCGGTAGGTAGATCGCGTTGACGGGAAGCTTGTAGTCGAGTTGGCACTGTTCTCCGAGCGCGCCTGCGAGTGCTTCGAGGAGCGGCTCTTTGATGGTGTAGGCAGCGAGGACCAGCGGGTCGTCGGTGTCCGCCGCGCTCACGGTGTGATCGAAGACGCCCCGCGCGACATCTCGTGTGATGCCTCGCTGGAGCGCGAATGCGAGTTCTTCTCCGGCTTCAGGTGACAGCACGCCGAACTTCAACTCGAGTTGGGTCCAGGTGTACCAGTCCGGCCATGCCGCACCCGTGAAAAGAACCCGGTCGACGGTCGTGCTGACGAGCCCGGTTCGGGCCGCGATGGCACGTGAGGACATCCCGTTGGTGGCTCGCCGGATGCGTCGGACGAATGCTTGCAGCAGTTCGATGCCCGAGGACTTGTCGAGAGGGTCACCGTCCGGCCAGCCGCCGTGCACCAAGTCTCGAGGTGCCTGCCTTGGCTGTTTCGGCACTTCCTGTTCCTCCCGACGGTCGAAGTGCGGCTGCTTCACAAACGTTGCGCAGCAGCGATGGGCCGCCGGCGCGGCTCTTATGCTCCGACACGCCGGTGAGATGTTCAATGCATTCCCCCGGTCCAAGTGTTCGCCTACGGTGTGCGCGTTATAAAAGCCGCAACCTAGGAGGAACCATGACCCCGAAGATCGCATGGCGAGACGACACCGGCGGAGTCGTCGAGCAGGCGCTGCGTCACGCCGACAGCTCGGACCTACTCGATTGCCAGCCCTTCCGGCGGCCGAGCCACTACCGCGGGCAGCGCAACCGTCCGGGCGAGTACTGGGCGACCACTATGGGCGCCCACGTGATTTACGAGAGCCGCCACGAGTTGCTGCGGTTGCAGATCGCGGACAGGTCGGCGGACGTCACGGCAATCGCCGCACAGCCGTTTTGCCTGGCCTACATCGACCGGAATGGCAAGGACCGCAGGCACATCCCCGACTACATGCTCCGGCACCGCAACGGCGAGGTTGTGATCGTTAACGTCAAGCCGCCGGACTGGCTGCGCAGGGCGCGTGCGCCTCATGACCCCGACTTCCCTGCCATCAGTCATGTGTTCGCCGCCCGCGGCTGGAGGCACGAGCTGTGGACCGGAGTCACTGCGGTGCTCGCGGCGAACATTCGGCTGCTCGCCGGGTACCGGCGACCTTGGACGATCGATCAACCGATATCCGACGCTGCGGTCGCCGCCTGCAACGCCGGTGACACGATCGGCTCGCTGGAACGACGGCTCGCCGCGGATCATGCCCCGCGTCTCGTGCGACCCGCGGTGCTACACGCGATCTGGATGCAGCGTCTGATGACGGACCTATCCACTCCGCTTGAGCCGCACAGCGTCCTGCGTCGGCCTGGAATGTCGGGGGGATAGCGATGGCGAGCCTGGCAAGCACGTTGCGCACCGGCGCCACCGTCCGATTCGACGGTGACACCCACCAGGTGGTCGCGCTCGACGGGACATGTGCCACGCTTCACGGCCGCTCGGGACACCGGCAGGTCATCCGCACCTCGATGCTGCTCAGCGATCC
>DASZRO010000091.1 GCA_035550055.1 Mycobacteriales bacterium
AGCACCGTTGGCGGCGCCAAGCGTGCGCTGGGTCAGCCGGTCGAACTCGGCCAGGAATGGATCCATACGTTCCAGCAACATGACTTCACCTCCGTGCTCGGGGCGGGGTGCCGCCCCTGTCTGACGGAGTCAGTGTAAGAAACCTACAACACGGAAGTCAAGTTTTCTGGAGGTCGGGATACATTTCAGCGTCAGCTGCAGCCGGAGGTGCTGCCGCAGCTCTCGCAGACGTAGCAGCTTCCGGCCCGCTTCATCTTGACGCCGCAGGACATGCACAACGGGGCGTCCGCTGAGGCGCCTTGCATCGCCTCGACGAGCTCCATCGACGAGCGGACCTCGATCGGTGCCGGGGCCGCCGGGGCCGCTGCGGCAGCCTCGACGGGAACGCTGTCGCGCAGCGTCTCAGGGTCCACTTCGACGTCGTCACCGACCACCGGGGCTGCCGCGGGCGCGCCGTACGACGTCGCCGCGACCGCCGCGGCCCGCTCCTCGGCGGTGAAGATGCTCAGCTCCTCACGCTTCTCATACGGCAGGTAGTCCAGCGCCAGCCGGCGGAAGATGTAGTCCATCACCGACTGCGCCATGCGGATGTCCGGGTCGTCGGTCAGGCCGGCCGGCTCGAAGCGCATGTTGGTGAACTTCTGGACGTAGGTCTCCAGCGGTACGCCGTACTGCAACGCGATCGAGATCGCGATCGAGAACGCGTCCATCACGCCGGCGAGCGTCGATCCCTGCTTGCCAAGCTTGAGGAACACCTCGCCGAGACCGTCGTCGGGGTAGGAACCGGCGGTCATGTACCCCTCGGCGCCGCCGACCGAGAACGACACGGTCTGGCTCGGACGCTGCCGCGGCAGCCGCTTGCGGACCAGCCGCGGCTCGGCGCCGGTGACGGCCTCCTCGCTCGCCTCGGCCTTCTTGCCTTTCGCGTCGGACAGCGGCTGGCCGACTTTGCAGTTGTCGCGGTAGATCGCGAGCGCCTTCAGCCCGAGCTTCCAGCCCTGGTAGTAGACGTCGGCGACCTCCTCGACCGTGGCCGACTCCGGCATGTTGACCGTCTTGGAGATCGCGCCCGAGATGAACGGCTGCGTCGCGGCCATCATGCGCACGTGGCCCATCGCCGAGATGGCTCGCTCGCCCATCGCGCAGTCGAACACCTCGTAGTGCTCGGGCTTGAGCCCAGGCGCGTCGACCACGTTGCCGTGCTCGGAGATGTGCTCGACGATCGCCTCGATCTGCTCGGCCTGGTAGCCCAGCTTCACCAGCGCCCGCGGCACGGTCTGGTTCACGATCTGCATGGAGCCGCCGCCGACGAGCTTCTTGAACTTGACCAGCGCCAGGTCCGGCTCGATGCCCGTGGTGTCGCAGTCCATCATCAGCCCGATGGTCCCGGTCGGCGCGAGCACCGAAGCCTGCGCGTTGCGCCAGCCGTACTTCTCACCGATCGCGAGACAGTCCTGCCACGCCTTGCTCGCCACGTGCAGCACGCGGGCCGCGTCGGCGTCGACCGGGCGCACGTCGTCGTTGGCCGCGGCGTGCTTGCGCATCACCCGCTTGTGTCCCTCGGCGTTGCGGGCGTAGCCGTCGTAGGCGCCGACCACCCCGGCGATCTCCGCCGAGCGGCGGTACGCCGTACCGGTCATCAGCGAGGTGATCGCGGCGGCCAGCGAGCGGCCGCCGTCGCTGTCGTAGGCGTGACCGGTGGCCATGAGCAGCGCGCCGAGGTTGGCGTAGCCGATGCCGAGCTGGCGGTAGGCGCGGGTCGTGTCGCCGATCGCAGGCGTCGGGAAGTCCGCGAAGCAGATGGAGATGTCCATCGCGGTGATGATGAACTCCACCGCGCGAGCGAAGGTGACCGCGTCGAAGGTGTCGTCGTCGGTCAGGAACTTCATCAGGTTCAGGCTGGCCAGGTTGCAGCTGGAGTTGTCCAGGTGCATGTACTCCGAGCACGGGTTGGACGCGGTGATCCGGCCGGTCTCGGGAGTGGTGTGCCAGTCGTTGATCGTGTCGTCGTACTGGATACCGGGGTCGGCGCACTCCCATGCCGCCCTGGCGATCGAGGCGAACAGGTTCTTGGCGTCGACGGTCTCGATGACCTCGCCGGTGTGGCGCGCCCGCAGCCCGAACTCGCGACCCTCCTCGACCGCCCGCATGAACTCGTCGTTGACCCGCACCGAGTTGTTGGCGTTCTGGTACTGCACGGACACGATGTCCGCACCGCCCAGGTCCATGTCGAAGCCGGCATCGCGCAGCGCACGGATCTTGTGCTCCTCGCGCGCCTTGGTCTCGACGAACTCCTCGATGTCGGGGTGGTCGACGTCGAGGATCACCATCTTCGCGGCGCGCCGCGTCGCGCCACCGGACTTGATCGTCCCGGCGGAGGCGTCGGCGCCGCGCATGAAGCTGACCGGCCCGCTGGCGGTGCCGCCCGAGGACAGCAGCTCCTTGCTGGAGCGGATCCGCGACAGGTTCAGACCCGCGCCTGAGCCGCCCTTGAAGATCAGCCCCTCCTCGCGGTACCAGTTCAGGATCGAGTCCATCGTGTCGTCGACGGCGAGGATGAAGCAGGCGCTCACCTGCTGCGGCGCGGACGTGCCGACGTTGAACCACACGGGCGAGTTGAAGCTGAAGATCTGGTGCACCAGCATGTGGGTGAGCTCGTGGTCGAAGATCTCGGCGTCCTCGGGCGAGGCGAAGTAGCCGAAGTCCTCACCGGCGCGGCGGTAGGTGGACACGACCCGGTCGATGAGCTGGCGAAGGCTCGACTCGCGATCCGGTGACCCGACCGCACCGCGGAAGTACTTCGTTGTCACGATGTTGGCGGCGTTGACCGACCAGAACTCGGGGAACTCCACCCCGCGCTGCTCGAAGTTGACCGTGCCGTCGCGCCAGTTGGTCATGACGACGTCACGGCGCTCCCAGGTGACCTCGTCGTAAGGGTGTACGCCCGGACGCGTGTAGACGCGGTCGAACCGCAGCTTGCGCACCCGCTGCGCTGACCGCTGCCCGTCGGTACGGCCGGTCGTCGTCTCGGTCATGTATGTCCCCTCGTGTCCGTTTTCAGTTCAACGCTTCTGCTGCCGGGATTGATCCCGGATCCGCACTCTGGGAGGCCCTCATCGCGGCGACCTCGATCACGAAGTCGTCCAGGGAGGTGAAGTTGTGGTAGACGCTGGCGAAGCGGATGTAGGCGACCTCGTCGAGCTCGGAGAGCGGCTCGAGGATCGCCAGGCCGATCTCGTGGGCCGGGATCTCCGCCGAACCGCTGGCCCGCACCGTCTCCTCGACGCGCTGGCCGAGCCGGGCGAGGGCGTCCTCGTCGACGGGACGGCCGGAGCACGCCTGCCGTACGCCGGCGATCACCTTGTCCCGGGAGAACGGCTCGGTCGTGCCGGACCGCTTGACCACGAGCAGGCTCGCCGTCTCCAGGGTGGTGAACCGGCGCCCGCACTCCGGGCAGGCCCGGCGCCTGCGGATCGCCGCGCCGTCCTCGGCCTCACGCGAATCGACGACCCGGGAGTCCGGATGACGGCAGAACGGGCAGTGCACCGCCTGTCACCTCCGTCTCCCCCGCCTCGCCGCGGTCCACAGGCTCAGCCGGCCTGTGGAAGCGGTGTTCCACAATTTGTGGGTAAATCACATCCGTGTAACACAAGATGTGGGGTGCGAACGTACGTCGCTGTGACCCAGATCGCAAGCATCCCCGGCGTGTTTCTTTTCCCGGGCGTGTCGCGACGCGGCCGGCACGAAGCTGGCTCAGCCCGCCACCGGCACGAGGAGGCGCTCGCCGGGCTGGACCACCGCACTCGCAAGCCGGTTCATGGCAGTGATCTCGTCCACGACGTCACGCGGATCGGCGTGAGGGGCCACCCGAGCAGCGACCGACCACAGCGTGTCGCCGGCCTCGACGGTGACGGTGCGGTGTGCCACGCGAGCATGGCCGGCGGCCTGGCTCGAGCCGCGGCCGAGGGTGAAGCCGGCGAGCACGAGGCCCACCATCATCACGAGGGTGATCACGACGCGGCCACGGCGGGTGAGCCGGACCGGGGCGGTGCGAGCGGGGGAAGCCATGGAAGAGTCCTCTCGGCGGGGCGACCGCGCTCGATCGGGCCGCGACGGTCTCGCACGTGTGTTCGATCGAACGCATGTACGAGTTGTAACACGCCACTCGGACAAAAATCCACGACACGTTCGAACAGGTGTTTGAATCCCGCGGGACGGGCCTCTATGGTCAGGCCATGGCTAAGTCCCCATCGACCGGCTCGAACGTCAGCGAGATCCCCGACGGGCCGCCCGACGCCTCAGGGCTGACGCCCCGCCAGCACCGGGTGCTCGACGTGATCCGCGACTCCGTGGAACGGCGCGGCTATCCGCCGTCGATGCGGGAGATCGGCGAGGCCGTCGGCCTCACCAGCACGTCGAGCGTGGCCCATCAGCTCGCCACGCTGGAGAAGAAGGGCTTCCTGCGCCGCGACGCCAACCGCCCGCGCGCCGTCGAGGTCAAGTTCCCGGCCGTGCCCGACGACGCGACCGGCGAGGGCGACGACCGGCCGACGCCCGCCTACGTCCCCGTGGTCGGCCACATCGCCGCCGGTGGCCCGATCCTCGCCGAACAGGTCGTTGAGGACGTCTTCCCGCTCCCCCGCCAGCTCGTCGGCGACGGACAGCTGTTCCTGCTTCAGGTCAAGGGTGACTCGATGATCGATGCCGCGATCACCGACGGCGACTGGGTCGTCGTACGCCAGCAGCAAAACGCCGACCCGGGTGACATCGTCGCGGCGCTGCTCGACGACGAGGCCACGGTCAAGACGTTCTCCCGCACCGACGGGCACGTCTGGCTGCTGCCGCAAAACGAGAACTACGCCCCGATCGACGGCGAGCACGCCGTCATCATGGGCCGCGTCACCGCGGTGCTGCGCCGCGTCTGAGCCAGCCGGTTGGCGGCGCCTCCGCTAGCGGAACACCTCGACGCGCTGCGCGGCGCTCGACGCGACGACGTTGCCGTTCGAGGCGAGCAGCACCAACCGGTACGCCGCGCTCGTTCGCGGCCGGATCCGGAAGCTGACCTGGCCGTTGGGGTTGCTCGTCGAAGCCGCGGTCGTGCGCCACGGGGTGTAGCCGTTGGGCCGGCTCTGCAGCGTCACCGACACCGGCTGGCCGTTGGCGTTGCGCACGATGCCGCCAATCTCCAGCAGCTGGCCCGGGCGCACCTGGTAGCGGCCGATGGTCATCAACACGCTCTGCGCCGCGGTGGTGCCGCCGATCCCGGCAAGCGCGACGGTCTTCTGCGTCAGGCCCGAGGTCACCGACAGCACGCCGGGGAAGCGTCCGTTGGCCGGCGGGATGAAGGTGACCGTGAAGGTGCAGGAGCTGCCCGGGGTCACGGCACAGCTGGCCGGCGTGACAGTCCACTCGGCGGCGCCGGCGATCAGCTGCGCGTCGAGGTTGCCCGTCACCGAGCTCGACGTCGCGGTGACGGTCAGCGAAGCGGGCGTGCCGGGCTGGGTCTCGAGGCTGCCGTTGGTCTTGTCCAGCCCGAACGTGCTGGTGCCCACGATCTGGCTCCAGGTCGGCGTCCCGTCAGCCGGGTCAGTCGTGTCGCCACCGACCAGCTCGACCGTGACCGCGCCGTTGCCGCTCGCGGCACCCATCGCGATCGGAGAGTCGTACCCGACGCTGGCTACCCCCGGGTGGCCCGTCCCGAGGATCGTGTGACGGTGCGCCCAGCAACCCGGCAGCCCGGCGCGGGTGCAGTCCCCGTTCGGCGAGCCCGGTCCGTCGTCGTACATCCAGTTGAACATCGCCAGCAGCGACGAGGTGCCGGCAAACCAGTTGCTGCCGGCCGACGTGCCGTCGAACGGGGTGGGAAACGCCGGGTCCTGGCCCGCCGCAGCACCGGCCGCCGCCAGCGCGTCGAGCCGGCTCGACAATGCGGCAACCGGCGCGAGATCACGGTCGACGCGTTCGATGTTGGTCAGCGCGAGCAGCTGCTCGGGCACGCTGAGGGTGTCGAAGTCGTTGGGCAGCACCAGCGGCGCGAGGCCCTCGGAGGCGCGTACCTGGTCGAAGTCGGGAATCGCCACCGACATGCAGCCGTCGAGGTCGGCCTGGCTGCCGTTCAAGCCGGTGCAGCCGGCAACGAAGGAGAAGCTCGGGGCAATGCTCACCGACGGGTCGGAGAGCGCCGCGAAGTGCGGCGTGGCGGCCTGGGCTACGGATCCCAGCGGTGCGAGAGCAGCGATGACGGTGGCGGCAAGCAGACCGGCGCGCAGTTTCATGGCAGTGAGTATGCCGCTACTTCTCCTGCAAGCCAGGCCGGGAGGCGGGCATCGAGCCTGGTGCCGGCTTCGGTGTGGCTGACCGCGGACACCTCGCCGTACTGGTGCACCCGCGACACCACACCACCGGCGTCGAAGGGAACGAGCAGGCTGACCGCCACCTCGGGGTGCGGCAGCAGCTCGGCGATCCGCTGCGACAGCGCCGCGATGCCCTCGCCGCTGCGCACCGACACGACGCAAGCCCCGGGTTCGTCGCGGCAGAGCCGGTCGAGGACGTCGCGGTCCGCCGCATCGGCCTTGTTGACGACGACGAGCTCGGTCACGTCGAGGGCGCCGACCTCGCCGAACACCTCGCGCACCGCCTGAAGCTGCGACGCCGGGTCGGTCTGCGACCCGTCGACCACGTGCAGGATCAGGTCGGCCTCGGCAACCTCTTCGAGTGTCGAGCGAAACGCCTCGACGAGCTGGTGCGGGAGATGACGCACGAAGCCCACGGTGTCCGCCAGCGTGTACTCCCGGCCGTCGGGGGTCTGCGCGCGGCGCACCGTCGGGTCGAGGGTCGCGAACAGCGCGTTGTCGACCAGCACTCCGGCGCCGGTGAGCCGGTTGAGCAACGAGGACTTGCCCGCGTTCGTGTAGCCGGCGATGACGACCGACGGCACCGCGCGTCGTCGCCGCTCCTGCGACTTCACCTCTCGTGCCGTCTTCATCTCGGCGATCTGGCGGCGCAGCTTGGCCGAGCGGGTGCGGATCCGGCGGCGGTCGGTCTCGATCTTGGTCTCACCGGGACCGCGGGTCCCGATTCCGCCGCCGCCTGCGACCCGACCGCCGGCCTGCCGCGACAGCGACTCACCCCACCCGCGCAGCCGCGGCAGCATGTACTCGAGCTGGGCCAGCTCGACCTGCGCCTTGCCCTCCTTGCTGCGGGCGTGCTGGGCGAAGATGTCGAGGATCAGTGCGGTCCGGTCGATCACCTTGACCTTGACGATCTCCTCGAGCTTGCGCAGCTGGCTGGGGGTGAGCTCGCCGTCACAGATCAGCGTGTCGGCGCCGGTCGCGACCACGATCTCGCGCAGCTCCCGCGCCTTGCCGGAGCCGACGTACGTCGCCGCGTCCGGGGTCGAGCGCCGCTGGATCAGTCCCTCCAAAATCTGCGAGCCGGCAGTCTCGGCGAGCCGCGCCAGCTCGGCCAACGAGTCCTCCGCGGACTCGAGCGTCCCGTCGGTCCAGACGCCGATCAGCACGACTCGCTCCAGCCGCAGCTGCCGGTACTCGACCTCGGTGACGTCGGCGAGCTCGGTCGAGATTCCCGGCACACGGCGAAGCGCCCGGCGCTCCTCGAGCTCCAGGTCCGCCAGGTCGTCCGACGACAGGTCGTCAGGCTCGAAAGGTTCGGCCGTCATCCAGACAACAGTCGCGTGTCGATCTCGCCGCTGGCAACCAATATTGCCGGGCCGGCGAGGGTGACGACATGGTCCTCGCGCCAGTTGACCCGCAGCCGTCCCCCGGGCACGTCGACGTCATAGGTCGTCCGGTTGCCACGCACGTCCATCGCCGCGACCGCGGCCACGCAGGCACCGCTGCCGCACGACCGGGTCTCGCCGACGCCTCGTTCGAAGACCCGCATCCGGATGTGGCTGTCCCCGAGCCGCTCGACGAACTCGACGTTCGCGCCGTCAGGGAACGCCGAGGCCGGATCGATGACGGGCGCCGTCGACAGATCGAGCGAGTCGAGCGGACCGGCGTCGAGGGCCACCACGTGCGGGTTCCCGATCCCCCAGCCATAGCCCGGCCAGGCCGTGCCGGAGACACTCACCTTCGCATCCGGCAGTCGCTTCGGGCTTCCCATCTCGACGGTGATGTCACCGCCGTCGGTTGGCACCGCGACCCGGCAGGCGCCAGCCCGCGTCTGCACCTCGAACGTCCCCGGCTCTTCGAGACCGGCTCCCACGAGGTAGCGGGCGAAGACGCGGATCCCGTTCCCGCAGATCTCCGCGATCGACCCGTCCGCGTTGCGGTAGTCCATGAAGTACGCCCTACCTTCGCGTCGTACCGCGAGGACCCCGTCGCCGCCGAGCCCCGCACGCCGATCACACAGTGCCTGAACCAGCTCGACGGACAGCTGCTCGGGAGGTTCCGGAAGCAGCACGAAGTCGTTCTCCGTGCCGTGTCCCTTGACGAACCTCATGACACGAGGCTACGGCGCGAGATCACGCAGGCGCGAACGTCCGACACCTGACACACTCGGCGGCAAGCGCCACTTCTTCGGGGGGAGTTGTCATGCGTCCGCGTCTGATCGTCATGGTCGCCACCGCCGCACTCGGCCTCGGTTGCCTCGTCCCTGCGGCCGGCGCCGCATCTGCCCAGGCCGTGGCAGCAGTGCCCCTCGGCGGGCTCATTGCGATCGGCGACCTGTCGACCGATGCCACCTCGTCCTACCACGGCTGGAACTGGGCCAACCCCGACCCGGTCTACCTCTACGACGACAGCGGCGAGCTGGAGGTGGTCAGGTATGACGGGACCCACGACGCCCTCACGATCGACGGCTATGACCCGGTCACGCTGCAGCCTGTCGGTGCGGCCCACACCGTCTCACTAGACGGCTGGCCTGACTGGGGCGGCTTCTACGCCGGCCCCGACGGCTACTTCTACGTCCTGGTCGGGCAAGAGAACCCCGACGAGGACGACAACCTCGATGTGGTCGCCGTGCGCCGCTATGACCAGTCGTGGAACCTGGTCGGCACGGCGTACGTCAAGGGAAGCGCGACGCAGGGCTCGGTGAAGGGCATCTACAGCCCCTTCGCCGCAGGCGCGGCACACATGGTGCTCGACGGCAACCTCCTGGTCGTCCACATGGGAAGGACGATCTACGCCGTGCAGGGCGTGCACCACCAGGTCAACCTCACCTTCCAGGTGGACGTCACCACGATGACGGCCACGACGTTCGACGAGCTCGGCGACGTGTCGTACAGCAGCCATTCCTTCCAGCAGCTCGTCGCGATGAACGGATCCGACCTGGTGATGGTCGATCACGGCGATGCGTATCCACGCGAGATCCAGCTCGGCGTCATGGCCGGCTTCCCGAGCCAGCGCGCCGTCACCGACTACGACCTGTTCGACTTCAATGGCGCGGAGGGCGACAACTTCACCGGCGCGTCCGTCACGAGCCTGATCAGCGGCCCGCAGGGTGTCGTGGTCCTCGGCAACTCCATCCCGCAACCGGATGCCCCGAGCGGCCCGCAAGGCAGCGATACTCAGATGCGCAACGCGTTCGCGATCGCCGCCGATCCGACGACCGGCTCTCACCACGTCGAGTGGCTGACCAACTTCGACGCCGACGGCACGACAACCGCGTCAGAGCTTCGCAGCGTGCAGGTGGGCACCGACCGGTACGCCGTTCTGTACGGCGTAAGCAGCGCTACGAGCTACCAGCTCGTCTACCAGCTGCTCGACTCCTCCGGTGCCGTCCTCGCCTCCACGACGTTCCCCGGCGTCTTCTACTCGACGATCTGCGACCCGGTGCTCATCGGCCACACCGCGTACTGGGTCGGCGACGAGCCTGGCGCCGGCGACGACGCGCCCGGGTACCTCTATGGGCTGGACGTGTCCGACCCGTCACATCCGGTGCTTGCCGACACCGAGCGCACGATCACGCCGACGCCCGGAACCTTCACACTGCGTCACGCGCCACGCCTCGGCGGTGTCTTCAGCCGCGGGAGCGAGGTGTGGGTGCGCGGGCTGCGGTGGGCGCCAACGCCTGCGACGACCGTCTACCACTGGTATCGCAACGGGCGGCTCATCCCCGGCGCACACGGCGGCGAGTACCGGCTTCGAGCCGCCGACGTCGGCGCGGCGCTGCGCGCGACGGTGACGGTCAGCAAGCCCGGCTATGACACCGCGACGGCATCGACGCCGCCCCGAACGGCGCGCTGATCTGCCCTGAACGAGGACCGGGTCACCCGACGGCCTTCGGGCACCCGACCGGCTGGCGCTGCTGCGGGGCGCACCATCCCGAACCGTTCGCGAGCATGAGTCGGGCATCCTCGCCACCTTGCGGCCCACTGAACAGGTAACCGCTGGCGCGGTCGGCGCCGAGCTCGCACAGCCGGGCGCCTTCGCTCCAGCTCTCCACCGAGTCGGCAACGACCCGCAGTCCGTGAGCGTGAGCGAGTGCGACGACCGCGGAGACGATGCCGTCCTGCGCGAGGTCGGCCCCGGCACCACGCACGAAGGCTCGATCGAGCTTCACCGCTTCGACCGGAAGGTCGCCCATCGTGGCGAGCCCGCCGTACCAGCTGCGTACGTCGGCGATGGACAGCGCGACACCGACGCGGCGCAGGCCCGCCAGCAACGCCGGGGTGTGCACGCTCCCCATCGACAACGTGTCCTCGCCGATCTCGAGACCGAGGGTGTCGGGGGCCAGCTCCTGGGCGGCGACGAGCGCGGCGACTCGCTCGATAGCGTCGACCTCGAGCAGCAGGCCGGCGCTGACCGGCACCCACATCTTGCGTGGAGCGGTCGAAGCGTGCGGGAGGTGGCGCCAGCGGCCGAGCTCGGCGGCAGCGGCCTCGAGCAGCATCCAGCCGAGTGAGTTGGCAAGCCCGCTGCGTTCGGCGGTCGGCAGATACTCCGACGGCCAGAGCAGACCGCGGCGCGGGTGCTCCCAGCGCAGGACGGCCGCCATGCCGGTGACCGCTCCGGTGTTCAGGTCGATCTCGGGCAGGTAGTGCACGACGAACTGATGCTCGGCGATCCCGTGTGCCAGGGCCGCGGCCATGTCGAGGTCTGAGTGGGTCGTCGTCGCGGTCGCCATGATCACTCCCGATGTCCGAAAAATCCCGCTATCGCGCTTCGCCAAATATCGGCGGATTCGGCCGACGCGACCATGGCCCGTTGTGATCATTTCCGGTTGGCCGACGTGATCAGCCGGTGAGGATGCGGACAGCCTCGGTCAGTGGGTCGGTGGCGGTCGGGTCGAGCCAGACGATGCGCGGGTCGCGGCGAAACCACGACCGCTGCCGGCGTACGAAGCGACGGGTCGCTCGCACGGTGTCTGCGCGCGCGACGCTTTCGGTCATCCGGCCGTCGATCACCGCGAGCAGCTGTGCGTAGCCCAGCGCCCGGGACGCGGTCACGCCGGACCTCAGCCCTTGCGTGTCGAGGCGGCGGACTTCGGCTTCGAAGCCGTGGGCGTACATCGCGTCGACGCGTTGCGCCAGCCGCGCGTCGAGGAGGCCGGTCGACATGTCCAGGCCGATCTGCACGGCGTCGTAGAGCTGTCCGTCGTACGACGGAAGCGCCGCGGTGAACGGCCGGCCGGTGATGGCGATCACCTCGAGGGCCCGCACGATCTTGCGGCCGTTCAGCGGCGAGAGCGCCGCAGCCGTCGCGGGGTCCGCCTGCGCAAGTCGCTCGTGCAACCGTTGCGGCCCGAGGTCGGCCAGCTCGGCTTCCAGACCGGCGCGGGTGTGCGGATCGGTGCCGGGGAACTCGATGGGGTCGAGCACGGCACGCAGGTACAGCCCGCTGCCGCCGACCAGGACCGGTGTGACACCGCGGGCGAGCAACGACTCGATGCAGGCACGCGCGCGGGTCTGGTAGTCGGCGACGCTTGCGGTCTGCGTCACGTCCCAGATGTCGAGCAGGTGGTGGGCTACGCCGCCGCGTTCGTCCTCGGTGAGCTTCGCCGTACCGACGTCCATCCCCCGGTAGAGCTGCATCGAGTCGGCGTTGATCACCTCACCACCGAGCCGTTGCGCCAGGGCGACACCCAGCGCGGACTTGCCGGTCGCCGTCGGCCCGACGACCGCGACGACTCTCGCCATCAGCGGGCGAGGCCTGGCATGCCGAGCATGGTCACGGTCGGCTGATGGGCGGCAACGACCTTCTTCGTGCGGCGTACGCCGATGACGCGGTCGGCGACCAGGTGGTGCGGAGCGGCGTGGGTGACCTCGGCGGTGACGAAGTCGCCGGGATCGGCGTCGCAGTCGGCGACGTGGACGAGGCGGTTGTCCCGCGCTCGCCCCGACAGGCGTTGCGTCGCGCTGTCCTTGCGTCCTTCCCCGGGCGCGATCAGCACCTCGACCTCGCTGCCGACCAACGCCTGGTTGCCCTGCCACGCCACGTCCTCGACCGCCGCGACGAGGCGCTCGTACCGGTCGGCGACGACGTCGGCGGGCACCTGGTCCGGCATGGTCGCGGCGGGCGTCCCGGGACGGACTGAGTACTGGAAAGTGAAGGCGCCGGCGAAACGCGCGGCGTGTACGACGTCCAGGGTCGCCGCGAAGTCCTGCTCGGTCTCGCCGGGGAAGCCTACGATGATGTCCGTCGTGATGGCGGCGTCCGGCATCGCCGTACGCACCCGGTCGATGATCCCGAGATAGCGGTCAGCCCGGTAGGAGCGTCGCATGGCGGTGAGCACCCGGTCGCTGCCGGACTGCAACGGCATGTGCAGGCTGGGCATCACGTTCGGCGTCTCGGCCATCGCGGTGATCACGTCGTCGGTGAAGTCACGCGGGTGCGGCGAGGTGAAGCGCACCCGTTCCAGCCCGTCGATCCCGCCACAGGCCCGAAGCAGCTTCCCGAAGGCCTGCCGGTCGCCGAACTCCACGCCGTAGGAGTTGACGTTCTGCCCGAGCAGGGTGACCTCGAGAACGCCGTCCGCGACGAGCGCGGCGATCTCGGCGAGCACGTCGCCCGGGCGGCGGTCGCGTTCCTTGCCTCGCAGCGACGGCACGATGCAGAACGTGCACGTGTTGTTGCAGCCCACGCTGATCGACACCCACGCGCGATGCGGCGACTCACGCCGGGTCGGCAACGTCGACGGGAACACCTCGAGGGCTTCGAGCAGCTCCACCTGGGACTCCCGCTCGACACGGGCGCGCTCGAGCAGCACCGGCAGGGCGCCGACGTTGTGCGTGCCGAACACCACGTCCACCCACGGCGCGCGTTCGACGATCGTGCCGCGGTCCTTCTGCGCCAGACACCCGCCCACCGCGATCTGCATGCCAGGACGCGCTGCCTTGACCGGCGCGAGGTGGCCGAGGTTGCCGTACAGCCGGTTGTCCGCGTTCTCTCGTACGGCGCAGGTGTTGAACACGACCACGTCCGCGGTCTGGCCGTCGGCGGCCTTCTCGTAGCCCGCCGCCTCGAGCAGTCCGGAGATCCGCTCGGAGTCGTGGACGTTCATCTGGCAGCCGTACGTCCGCACCTCATAGGTCCGCGCCGACACGCGTAAAGACTACGGGGGCATGGCAGGCTGCCAGGCGTGACCAATCCGCGACTGCACGGCATCGTGATCGACGTCCCGTCGGCCGACCAGGCCCGCGCGGTGGAGTTCTGGGCCGCGGCCCTCGGGTGCGAGCCGGAGGTGAGCGCGAGCTATCCCGAGTACGCCCAGTTCGAAGCCGCGGCGCCCGGTTGCTACGTGCTGGTCCAGGCCACCGGCAACGACACCGCGCGCATCCATCTCGACTTCGCCACCGACGACCGTGACGGCGAGATCGATCGGCTGGTCCGCGCCGGAGCAAGCGAGCTGACCCGCGAGCACAAGTGGGCGGTGATGGCCGACCCGGCCGGTCACCCGTTCTGCCTGTGCCCGGTGACCGGCTGCTGATGGCGCACCGCAGCCGGCTGTGCGCGGCCTACGTCGACGTACCGCGAGAGCACTTCGACGACGCGGTCCGGTTCTATTCGCAGCTGCTGGGATGTGAGCCGACCCGCGACGACGGCGATCCCGACTACGTCGCGTTCGCCACACCCGCAGCGGCGGTCGCGCCGATGCTGCAGGCGGTCGGCGACCCCGAACCGCGGGTGCACCTGGACATCGAAACGGACGACGTCGAGGCCGAGGTGGCCCGGCTGAGCGTCCTCGGCGCGACCGTCGTCGCCCGGATCCGCACCTGGGTCGTGATGCGCGACCCGGTCGGCAACCCGTTCTGCGTCATCAGGGTGCAGGACCGCGAGTCGTTCGAGGCCCACGCCCGAACCTGGGACTAGCCGTTCGGCGTCGGCAGCCAGGACACATGGCCGGCGAGCTCGGCGTAGCCGACGAATGCGACCGCGTCCATCAGGGTATGCGCGATCAGCAGCGGCATCACCCGGCCCCACCGTTGGTAGAGCCGCCCGAAGATCAGACCCATGACCGCGTTGCCCGCGAACCCGCCCAGACCCTGGTAGAGGTGATAGCTGCCGCGCAGCAGCGCACTCGTGATTAGCGCCTTGTTGTCCGACCAGCCGAGCTGGCGCAACCGGTGCAACAGATACCCGGCGACCAGCACTTCTTCCAGCGCCGCGTTCTGCAGAGCGGAGAGCAGCAGCACCGGGATCCGCCACCACACGACCGGCAGCGACTCGGCGACGACGGTCAGATCGACCCCGGCCGCATGGGTGGCGAGATAGAGGCCGAGTCCGGCTCCCCCCACCACCGCCGCCAACCCGGCGCCACGAACCAGATCGGAGCCGACGCGCGACAGGTCGATCCCGAGCATCGCCGGACGCTCCGCGGAGCGGGTCAGGAAGTGGATGACCAGAAAGACCGGTACGACGCCGACGATCAGCGAGTCGAGCTGGAGGAACAGGTCGAACCATGGCCTGCCGGGCGCCTGACTGGAGTTGAGCGAAGCGACCTGCGAGGTCAGCGACTGGCCGCTGGAGACATCGGCGATCAGGTCGATCGCAGCCCGTACGCCGGCCGCGCCCAGCGAGAGCGCGAACACCAGCCAGAGCTCGGTGACCAGCCAACGGCGCGGCAGTGCGGGGGCCGCTTCGGTCACTCGACGCAGAGTATCGGCACCGCCATGGCCGCCGGACGACCTTCTAGGACCCCGAGACGGCACTCGCTTCGCGTAGCTCCTCGCTCACCACTCGGTAGGCGAGGCCGGCGCCGAATCCCTTGCGGCCCAGCATGGCGACCAGCCGGCGGGTGGCGACGTCGCCGGACAACCCGCGCATCGACGCCAGCCTGCGCCGTACCAGCGCCCGCGCGGCTGCCACCTCGTCGTCGGAGGAGACCTCTGCCAGCGCCTCGGCGGCGAGCTCGTCGGCAATCCCCTTGCGGCGAAGCTCCGCGGCGAGCGCGCGACGACCGAGGCCGCGTCCGTGGTGGCGCGAGTCGACCCAGGCGTGGGCGTACGCCGCGTCGTCGATCAGCCCGACGTCGGTGAAGCGGTCGAGCACGCGGTGCGCGACCTCTTCCGGCACGTTGCGCCGGGCCATCGCGGCTGCCAGCTCCGCTCGAGTTCGGGGTGCGTGCTCGAGCAGGCGCAACGCGATCGTCCGGGCGACCGACTCCGGATCAGGCTCCGGGTCGGTCGCCGGGTCCTGGCTCAGAACTCGACCGGCTCGGGAACGCTGACCGACGTCAGGTCGATCGGCGCATCGATGTCCACGGCTTCGCCGGGCGCGTCAGCCGGAGCGTCGACCCGCGCGCCGATGCCGAGCTTCTCCTTGATCTTCTTCTCGATCTCGTCGGCGAGGTCGGGGTTGTCCCGCAGGAAGCCGCGCGCGTTCTCCTTGCCCTGACCGAGCTGGTCGGACTCGTAGGTGAACCAGGCGCCGGACTTGCGGACGATGCCTTGGTCGACCCCGATGTCGATGAGACTGCCTTCGCGGCTGATGCCTTCGCCCCACATGATGTCGAACTCGGCCTGCTTGAACGGCGGCGCGACCTTGTTCTTCACCACCTTGACCCGGGTGCGGCTGCCGACGGCGTCCTGACCGTCCTTGAGGGTCTCGATGCGACGGACGTCGAGCCGTACCGAGGCGTAGAACTTCAGCGCCTTGCCACCGGTCGTCGTCTCGGGCGAACCGAAGAACACGCCGATCTTCTCGCGAAGCTGGTTGATGAAGATGGCGGTAGTGCCACTGGTCGCCAGTGCACCGGTGATCTTGCGCAGCGCCTGGCTCATGAGACGGGCCTGCAGGCCGACGTGCGAGTCACCCATCTCGCCTTCGATCTCCGCCTTGGGCACGAGTGCCGCGACGGAGTCGATGACGAGGATGTCGATCGCGCCGGAGCGGATCAGCATGTCCGCGATCTCGAGCGCCTGCTCGCCGGTGTCGGGCTGGGAGACCAGCAGCTCGTCGATGTCGACGCCGAGCGCCTTGGCGTACTCCGGATCAAGGGCGTGCTCCGCGTCGATGAAGGCCGCGATGCCGCCGGCCCGCTGCGCGTTGGCGACGGCGTGCAGCGCCACCGTCGTCTTGCCCGAGGACTCCGGGCCGTAGATCTCGACGATCCGGCCGCGCGGCAGCCCGCCGATGCCGAGCGCCACGTCCAGCGAGATCGCCCCGGTGGGGATCACGTCGATCGGGGCTCGGGTCTCGTCCCCCAGCCGCATGACGGCGCCCTTGCCGTGCTGCTTCTCGATCTGGCCGAGCGCCGTCTCCAGCGCCTTGTCGCGGTCGAAGCCTGCCATGGGGTTGCCTCTCTGTTGCTCTCGATGTTGCTCTCGATCTGGAGCTCGATGTCGCTCTCGATCTGCTGCTCGATCAACTGCGAGCGAACCTACGAACCGGCTCCGACGATTTCGCCGAGGCGAGCAGGTCTGTGGACGACCGCGTGACAAGGACCATCATGCGAACAAGTGTTCGAAACGTCCAGCGCGACACGCCGGTGCGACGCGTGATCGCGTCAGTGACGAACCGCCAGCGGCAGCTCGAAGTGCTCGCAGACCGCCAGCCAGACCTGCTTGGGGTCGACCCCGGCGTCGAGGGCGTCGACCGCGTTGCGCTCGCCGAGGCTGCGGATGACCTGGTCACGCGCGACCGCGTCGGCGTACGCCGGTCCGAACTGCTCGCGCATCCGGTCCCAGAACTCCGTCACCCGCACGACTGTCACCGTACGCGGCAACAATGACGGGGTGAGCGGGCTGGCAGGCTTCGGTACGGCGACGCGGGAATGGTTCGCGGCGTCGTTCGAGGCGGCGACCCCTGCGCAGACGGGGGCGTGGGAAGCCATCTCGACCGGCGGCCATGCGCTGGTGATCGCCCCGACCGGCTCCGGCAAGACGCTCGCCGCCTTCCTGTCGGCGCTGGACCGGCTGACCGCATCGCCGGTGCCCGCGGCCGCCGCACAGCGTTGTCGGGTCGTCTACATCAGCCCGCTGAAGGCGCTGGCGGTCGACGTGGAGCGCAACCTGCGCGCGCCGCTGGCCGGAATCCGGCAGGCCGCGGAGCGGATCGGCACGCCGGCCAGTGACGTGCGCATCGCGATGCGCACCGGCGACACGCCCGGTGAGGACCGGCGGGCGTTCGCGAAGCATTCCGCGGACATCCTCATCACGACGCCGGAGTCGTTGTACCTGCTGTTGACCAGTCAGGCGCGCGAGATGCTCGGCAACGTCGACACCGTCATCGTCGACGAGGTACACGCCCTCGCCGGCACCAAGCGAGGGGCGCACCTGGCGCTTTCCCTCGAACGCCTCGACGCCCGCCTCGCCGCACCCGCGCAGCGGATCGGGCTGTCCGCGACGGTGCGGCCGGTCGAAGAGGTGGCCGCCTTCCTGGCCGGCGGGCGCCGGGTGACGGTCGTGCAGCCGCCCGCCGACAAGACGATCGGGGTCGACGTCGTCGTACCGGTCGAGGACATGACCGACCCGGGCACCGACACCGCGAGCATCTGGCCCGCCGTCGACGGGCGCATCGCGGACCTGATCGAGTCGCACCGGTCGACCATCGTGTTCACCAACGCCCGGCGCCTCGCCGAGCGGTTGACCACCCATCTCAACGAGCTGGCCGTCGAGCGCGGCGGCGAGGCGGCCATCGCGCGCGCCCACCACGGAAGCGTCAGCCACGAGCAGCGCGCCGTGAC
Source organism: Mycobacteriales bacterium (assembly GCA_035550055.1). NCBI lineage: Bacteria > Bacillati > Actinomycetota > Actinomycetes > Mycobacteriales > Mycobacteriales bacterium. The sequence goes on from DASZRO010000091.1 coordinate 18,088, forward strand.
CGAGGAGGCGCTCAAACGCGGCGACCTGCCCTGCGTCGTCGCGACGTCGAGCCTCGAGCTCGGGATCGACATGGGGGCGGTCGACCTGGTCGTCCAGGTCGGCTCACCACCGTCAGTCGCCAGCGGCCTGCAGCGGATCGGTCGCGCGGGGCACCAGGTCGGCGCGGCGAGCCGAGGCGTGATGTTCCCGAAGCATCGTGGCGACCTGGTGGCGAGTGCGGTGACGGCGCAACGCATCCAGACCGGCGCGATCGAGGCGATCGCGATGCCCCGCAACCCGCTCGACGTCCTCGCTCAGCAGATCGTCGCGATGCTGGCGATGGACGACTGGTCGGTCCCCGACGTCGGCGACCTGGTACGCCGGGCGGCGCCGTTCACCGGGCTGCCGGACTCCGCGCTGTTCGCGACGCTGGACATGCTGGCCGGCCGCTACCCGAGCGACGAGTTCGCCGAGCTGCGGCCCCGCATCGTGTGGGATCGCACCACGGACCAGCTGACCGGACGCCCGGGTGCGCAGCGGCTCGCGGTGACCAGCGGCGGGACCATTCCCGACCGCGGACTGTTCGGGGTCTACCTCGCGGGTTCCGCCGGGCGGGTCGGCGAGCTCGACGAGGAGATGGTGTACGAGTCGCGGGTCGGCGAGGTGTTCACCCTCGGCTCGTCGAGCTGGCGGATCGACGACATCACCCACGACCGGGTGATCGTCTCGCCGGCTCCGGGCCAGCCGGGCAAGATGCCGTTCTGGCACGGCGACTCGATCGGCCGGCCACTCGAGCTCGGCCGCGCGATGGGTGAGTTCGTCCGCGAGCTGCACCGCGCCGGACCGGCGACCGCCCGCCAACGGCTCGCCGACATCGGCTTCGACGAGTGGGGCGCCGACAACACGCTGCGTTACCTCGACGAGCAGCGTGCCGCGACCGGACATCTGCCTGATGACCGCACCATCGTCGTCGAGCGGTTTCGCGACGAGCTCGGCGACTGGCGGGTCGTCGTGCACTCCCCGTTCGGCGCGCAGGTCCATGCGCCGTGGGCGCTTGCGCTCGGCTGTGTGCTGCGCGAACGCACCGGGATTGACGTACAGGTGATGCACGCCGACGACGGAATCGTCATCCGGCTCCCCGACACCGACGAGCCGCCGCCCCCCGACCTCGCCCTGCTCGACCCCGATGACGTCGAGGCGATCGTGACCCGCGAGCTGGGTGGCTCGGCGCTGTTCGCCTCACGGTTTCGGGAGTGTGCCGCTCGGTCGCTGCTGCTGCCGACCCGCGCCCCCGGCAAGCGCAGCCCGCTGTGGCAGCAGCGGCAGCGATCGGCACAGCTGCTCGGCGTGGCGGCGAGGTACGGCGAGTTCCCGGTCGTGCTCGAAACGATGCGCGAGTGCCTGCAGGACGTCTTCGACCTTCCTGGTCTGGTCTCGCTGCTGCGCGAGGTCGCCGGCCGCGCTATTCGGGTCGTCGATGTCGAGACCTCGCAGCCCTCGCCGTACGCCCGCACCCTGCTGTTCGACTACGTGGGCGCCTTCATGTACGAAGGCGACCAGCCGCTGGCGGAGCGCCGGGCCGCCGCGCTCGCGCTCGACACGACCCTGCTGGCCGAGCTGTTGGGCACCGCCGAGCTGCGCGAGCTGCTCGACGCTGATGCCGTCGCTGAGGTGGAGGCCGAGCTGGCCTGGCTCACGCCGACGCGCCGCATCGTCGACGATGAAGGCGTCGCCGACGCGCTGCGAGTCCTCGGCGACCTGACCACGGACGAGCTCGTCCGGCGTGGTGCGGCGCCGGCCATGCTCGCGGACCTGGAGGACCGGCGCCGGGCGCTGCGGGTGCGGATCGCCGGCGAGGAGCGATGGCTCGCGATCGAGGACGCGGCGCGCGTGCGCGACGCGCTCGGCGTTCCACTGCCGGTCGGCCTGCCGGAGGCGTTCACCGAGCCGGTCGCGGAACCGCTCACTGACCTGCTGGCGCGTTACGCGCGACGCCACGGCCCGTTCCACACCGACGAGGTCGCCACCCGGTTCGGGCTGGGGCGCGCCGTGGTCGACGCGGAGCTGTCCCGGCTGCTTGCGGTCGGACGACTGGTTCGCGGCGAGTTCCGGCCCGGCGGGGTGGGGTCGGAGTGGTGCGATCCGGACGTCCTGCGCACCCTGCGCCGCCGCTCCATGGCAAAGCTGCGAGGCGAGATCGAGGCAGTGCCGCAGCCGGCGTTCGCCCGGTTCCTGCCGGCGTGGCAGGGGGTGGGTGCGCACTCGGGCCGCGGGCTGGATGCGCTGGTGCGAGCGGTCGAGCAGCTCGGCGGGGTGGCGGTGCCGGCATCGGCGCTCGAGCCCGTCATCCTGGCCTCCCGGGTCAGCGACTACACCCCGGCGATGCTCGACGAGCTCACCGCCCGCGGTGACGTGGTGTGGGCCGGCCAGGGCGGGCTGCCCGGCGGGGACGGTTGGGTCAGCCTCGCACTCGCCGAGACCGCACCGCTGCTGCTGCCGATCCCCGACGACGATGCGATCGGCGACGACGCGCGCCAGGTTCTCGACGCGCTCGCGGCCGGCGGCGCGATGTTCTTCCGCGACATCGCGGCGCGGTTGCCCGACCTCGACCACAAGACGCTGACCACGGCGCTGTGGGATCTCGTCTGGAGCGGCCACGCGACCAATGACACCCTCGCCCCGTTGCGCGCCGCGCTCGGCGGTCAGCCCGCACGCCGGGTCAGCAGCCGGACGGTGCGCACCCGCCGCGCCGCGCCTCGGCCGGCCGTGCCCACCGCCGTCGGACGCTGGTCGCTGCTGGCGCCGCGCGACACGGACCCGACCAGGCGCGGCCACGCGCTCGCCGAGGCCCTGCTCGACCGCCACGGCATCGTCACCCGCGGCGCGGTCGTCGCGGAGCGAACCGCGGGCGGCTTCGCGGCGGCCTACCCCGTCCTGAAAGCGTTCGAGGAGACCGGCCGCTGCCGGCGCGGCTATTTCGTCGAAGGCCTCGGCGGCGCGCAGTTCGCCATCCCCGCTGCGGTCGACCGGATGCGCAGCCTCGGGGCCGGCGCAGCGCTGGTGCTGGCGGCCACAGATCCCGCCAACGCCTACGGCGCCGCTCTGCGCTGGCCGGACCACGACGGCGGTCATCGCCCCGGGCGCAAGGCCGGTGCTCTCGTCGTCCTGGTCGACGGCGAGCTGTGCCTGTACGTCGAACGCGGCGGCAAGTCGCTGCTGTCGTGGTCGGACGACCCGGCAGTGATCCAGCCTGGTGCCGACGCGCTCGCCCTCGCGGTTCGCGACGGCATGCTCGGCAAGCTCGCCGTCGAACGCGCCGACGGGTCCGCGGTGCTCGACACCCCGCTCGCCGAAGCGTTGCAGTCTGCGGGCTTTCGGCCCACGCCGCGCGGCTTGCGGCTTCGGTCCTGACGGCGCCGGATGCCCGAGGGAGACACCGTCTGGCGCGCGGCGAAACGTCTGCGTGACGCGCTCGCCGGACAGGTGTTGACCATCAGCGACTTCCGGACTCCACGGCTGGCCACCCGTGACCTCACCGGCCGGCGGGTGGTCGAGGTGGTGTCGCGCGGCAAGCATCTGCTCACCCGGGTCGAGGGTGGTCTCACCCTGCACACCCACTTCGAGATGGACGGCACGTGGCGGGTCTTCGCCGCGCACGAACGCTGGACGGGTGGGCCGGGGCACGAGATCCGGGTGGTGCTCGGCACTGCGCGACACACCGCAGTCGGCTATCGCATCCCGGTGATCGACCTCATCGAGACGGCGAGCGAGGCGGACGTCGTCGGCCACCTCGGACCCGACCTGCTCGATCCCGGCTTCGACGCCGAGGAGGGGATCCGCCGGCTGCTGACGACTCCTGAGGCGGCGATCGCCGACGCGCTGCTCGACCAGCGCAACCTTGCGGGCATCGGCAACGTCTACAAGTCCGAGGTCCTCTTCCTGTCCGGCGTCGACCCGTGGACGCCGACGTCAGCGGTGCCGGACCTGGCCAAGATGGTCGACCTCGCCCGAAGGCTGATGGTCGCCAACCGGGACCGGGAGCCGCGGATCACCACCGGCGTACGTCGACGGGGCGAGCAGACCTGGGTCTACGGGCGCGGCGGGCAACCCTGCCGGCGCTGCGGCACCGCGATCAGGCGGCGGATGCAGGGCGGCGAGCCCACCCGCGAGCGCGTGACGTTCTGGTGCCCGCAGTGCCAGCGCTGAGCTGTCAGCCCGGACCAGCGGTGATGCCGGCGGCGACGATCGAGGCCTGAGCGGTCGCGTCGGTCGCGGGCGCCGCGACGAAGCTGACCAGCCAGCGCAGCACCGTGTCGATCCCGGCGTTGCTGGTCGCGGCGCCGGAGGCGATGAGGACGTCGCGCACCGTCGAGCGGGCCAGCCGCCACAACGGGTGGTCGGTGGGCGTCATCAGGACGGCGAGGGTGCCCGGCTCCTCCGCTGCGATGCGACGCAGCGCGGGATGGGCTCCGAGCCGCTCCGCGGCCAACGCCAGCGCCTCAGCCAGGTCCTCTCGCGCGGCCATCCCGCATTCGGCGGCGAGGCCACGGATCCCGGCGTCGATGGCGGCCGCGTAGACGGCCTCCTTCGCCCGGAAGTGGTTGTAGAGCGTCCCTTTCGCAATGCCGGCCAGCGAGGCGATGTCGGCCATCGTCGCCTTGCGAGCCCCGTGCTTCTCGACGGCGCGCGCCGCACCGTCGAGCACCGCCGCGCGGGTGCGTGCCATCGCGTTGCCGGCCCGCGAGTGCACACCTGCCTCGCGAACCGGCGCCGCGGAAGCGAAGTGCGGTGAGGCCATCGACGACGTTGCCGGCTAGGCAGCGACGATGTGGGTAGCGGCGAAGCCGATGGTCGCGACCGGGACGACCGGCTTGACGTCCGGCTGCGGCGTCGGGCGCGCCGGGTGATGCGGCGGGATGCCGGCGACCGGGCGGACCGAGACCTGCGGGACCGGCAGCATCGCCGTCCGTGGCGCCGCCGACGCGGCGAAGCCGACCGGAGCCAGCCGGACCCGCCGCTCCTCGCGCGCGAGGTCGTCGCTGACCTCACGCAACACGTCGGCCAGGCTCACCTCGAGAGCACCGCAGATCGCGGCGAGCAGCTCGCTCGATGCCTCCTTGCGACCGCGCTCGACCTCCGACAGATACCCGAGCGAGACCCCCGCCGAGGTGCTGACGTCACGCAGCGTGCGCGACTGGCGGATGCGGTGGCGGCGAAGGACATCGCCGAGCAGACGTCGCAGCAAGACCATGCATCAAAGTTACTCGCCGTCGGCGAGCCTTGCGCCGAGCGCACGCAACCCTTCGCGGCAGCTCGCCACTCTGATCACTTCCCGCTCGCCCGACAGCAGCAGCGACACCACGTCGGTGCCGCGTGGGCCGGCAACCGCGACGTAAACCGTCCCGACCGGCTTCCCGTCCTGCGGCTGCGGGCCGGCGACGCCGGTGAAGGCCAGCCCCCAGGTGGCACCGAGCCGGGACCGCACGCCTTCGGCCATCGCAGTGGCGACGTCCGGATCGACCGCGCCGCGTTGCGCGAGCAGGCCGTCAGGCACCCCGAGCAGCTGGTGCTTGACGTCGGTGGCGTAGCTGATCACCCCGCCGCGATAGGAGGCCGACGCGCCGGGCACCGCGGTGATCGTCGCTCCCACGACGCCGCCGGTCAGCGACTCGGCCGTGGCGAGGGTCTCCCCGCGCTCACGCAACGCGGCGAGCACCTCGGCGGCGAGCGCGGTCAGCTCTGCCGCAGCCGCTTCCACGCCGCCCTCGCGCTCGTACGGCGAAGCCGTACCGCCCTCGAGATGTAGTCGATGCCGGTGGCGACCGTCAGCACCAGCGCGAGCCCCATGACCCAGAACCGGCCGGTCGCCCACGCCCCGTGCAACGGCAGTACGTAGAGCCCGATCGCGATGTTCTGCACCAGCGTCTTGGCCTTCCCGCCACGGCTTGCCGGGATCACGCCGTGGCGGATGACGACGACGCGAAGCACCGTGATCCCGAGCTCGCGCACCAGCACGACCGCGGCCACCCACCACGGCAGGTCCCCCAGCGCAGCGAGCCCGAGCAGCGCCGCGCCGGTCAACGCCTTGTCGGCGATGGGGTCGGCGATCTTGCCGAGGTCGGTGACCAGGTCGCGGCGGCGCGCGAGATCACCGTCGACCAGATCGGTCACACACGCCGTCGCGAACGCGACGAACGCCCACTCCCGCCAGCCGGTCGCGTGCCCGCCGCGGGCGAGCAGCAAGGCGACGAAGACCGGGACCAGCAGCAGCCGCACCCCGGTCAGGATGTTGGCGATGTTGACGATCGGCGCGTTGCTGACCGGATCGCCCATCTGATCCGGCTTGGGCTGGGGCGGGTGCAACCGCGGAATGCCCGGCGGAAGGGTTCCGCTCACTGCGGCCCGGAGCCGAGCGGCTCGGCAATCAGATCCACGCCGGCCGAGCCGACGACGGCCGCCCCAACGATCGCGCCGACCTCGACGTCGGTGAGCCCGGGCAGCGCGACCGAGCCGTCCACTTCGGGCGCCTGGTGTTCTGCGCGGCCTTCGGCGCCGTCAGCGTCGACGGTCTCGACCAGCACGTGCACCGTCTCCCCGATCCGGTCCTCCGCGCGCTGTGCGGTGAGCTCCTCGGCCAGCGCGGTCAGCCGCTCGACGCGTTCGGCGATCAGCGCGGCCGGCACCTTGTCGGGCAGCCCCACGGCTTCGGTGCCGTCCTCGTCGGAGTAGCCGAACACGCCGACCACGTCGAGGCGTGCCTGTTCGAGGAAGCTCACCAGCTCGGCGAAGTCCGCCTCGGTCTCACCCGGGAAGCCGACGATGACGTTGCTGCGAATGCCCGCCGACGGGGCGCGCAACCGGATCGCCTCGATGAGGTCGATGAACCGGTCCGTGCCGCCGAACCGACGCATCCGCCGCAGCAGCGACTCGCTCGCGTGCTGGAACGACACGTCGAAGTAGGCGGCGACACCCGGCGTCTCGGCGATCGCGTCGAGCAGCGTCGGGCGTACCTCCGCCGGCTGGAGGTAGGACAGCCGAACCCGCGACACCCCGGGTACGCCGGCCAGCCGCGGCAGCAGTCGCTCCAGCGCCTGGAGGTCGCCGAGGTCCTTGCCGTAGGACGTGGAGTTCTCGCTGACCAGGAACAGCTCTCGCGCGCCGTGGTCGGCGAGCCACTGCGCCTCGGCGACGATGTCGTCAGGCGGCCGTGAGACGAAGGCGCCGCGAAACGACGGGATGGCGCAGAACGCGCAGCGCCGATCGCAGCCCGACGCGAGCTTCAGCGGCGCGACCGGGTCGCCCGACAACCGCCGGCGCAGCACCGACTTGGGGCCCCCGGCGTGCCCGGGAATGCCGACGTCGAGCGATCCGCCCGGGCGCTCGACAGGCGTGAGCGGGAGCAGGCTACGCCGGTCCCTGGGCTCATGCGCGGTGAGTGGCCGGCCGGCGACGACGTCGTCGAGACGATCCGCGATCTGCGCGTAGTCGTCGAAGCCGAGGACCGCGACCTCCGGCAGCTCGCCGGCCAGGCCGGCGCCGTACCGCTCGGCCAGGCAACCCACCGCAACCACCGGGCGGCCGCCTTCTGCCGCATCGAGCAGCGTCTCGATGCTGTCGCGTTTCGCCGCCTCGATGAACCCGCACGTGTTGACCATCACCGCGTCGGCCGCGTCGACGTCGTCGGTGAGCTGCCAACCGCCGACCTCGAGCCGCGCGGCGAGCTCTTCGGAGTCGACCTCGTTACGACCGCAGCCCAAGGTGACGAGAGCAACGGACCGGGGCACCGATCCAGCCTAACGACCGGCGAAACGGACCTCAGGCCGGTTGGATCGTGTCCGATCCGGGCTCAACGCTGCCGCGGGCAACGCTGCCGTCCGACGGCGGGGTGCCGACGTCGTGACCGTTGACCACCAGATCGACCGCCGGAGCGTTGCCGATGACGTACTGCAGGCCGCCCTCCGCCGCGAAGAGCTTGTGCGAACCCGCCGGCAACGTGTCCTCGAAGATCAGCGATCCGTTCTGCGCCTTGATCTCGAGCCACGTGGGCGCCTCGAGGACCCGCACCACCATCGTGGCCTTGGTCGGCGGGATCGCGGCCACCGTGGTCGGCGGCGGCGAGGCCGGCGTGGGCTGGTGGGTGACGACGACGCCGCGAGACGAGGCGGCGGTCGGGCTCGGCGACTTGCTGCCGTGCGAGTGGCTGAGGATCAGCCCGACGAGGGCCAGCACGCACACCGCGGCGAGTGCGATGCCCATGGCCGCTGTCCAGTTGGGCCGCCCTCGGTTCTGGGTGCGGGCGAGCAGCTCGGTGTCGGTCGGTTGCGGCGCCACGCTGGCAGCGACCGGCGGCAGCTCGCCGTGGTGGGTCGCGTCGTACTCCGCGACGATCGGCGCGGGATCGAGGCCGAGCACCCGGGCGATGCTGCGCAGGTGACCGCGCGCGTAGACCGCGCCGCCGCACGGCCCGAAGTCGTCACGCTCGATGGCGGCGATCAGCGAGGCGCGGATGCGGGTGTCGGCGGCCACGTCGTCCAGCGACAGCCCTAGGGAGCGCCGGGCGCTCGACAGGGTTTCGCCGACGGACACGGGAAGACCGGCCTTCGTTGACAGTGGGACGCAGGAGAAAAGTCTAGGACTGGGGTCAAACCCCACGCAAAGTGGTGAGAATGCCCTCGAGGTCGTCCGGACGCACCAGAACGTCGCGTGCCTTCGAGCCCTCGCTCGGCCCCACGACACCGCGGCTCTCCATGAGATCCATGAGCCGACCGGCCTTGGCGAACCCGACGCGCAGCTTGCGCTGCAACATCGACGTCGAGCCGAACTGGGTGGTCACGACCAGCTCGATCGCCTGGCAGAGCAGGTTGAGATCGTCGCCGATCTCGCTGTCGATGTCGCGTCGTGGTGCGGCGTTTTCGAGGATGTCCTCGCGGTAGACAGGCTCCATCTGCTTCTTGCAGTGCGCGACGACCGCCTCGATCTCGGCGTCGGAGACGTAGGCGCCCTGCAGTCGCATGGGCTTGCTCTCCCCCATCGGAAGGAACAGCGCGTCGCCGCCGCCGACCAGCTTCTCCGCGCCGGGCTGATCGAGGATGACGCGGGAGTCGGTGAGGCTGGCGGTGGCGAAGGCGAGCCGGCTCGGGACGTTCGCCTTGATCAGGCCGGTCACCACGTCGACACTCGGCCGCTGGGTGGCGAGCACGAGGTGGATGCCCGCGGCCCGGGCGAGCTGGGTGATCCGCACGACCGACTCCTCGACGTCGCGCGGGGCCACCATCATCAAGTCGGCGAGCTCGTCGACGATGACCAGCAGGTACGGGTAGGTCGTGTAGGAGCGGTCGCTGCCGGGTGGCGAAGTCAGCTTGTTGGCGCGGACTCTGGCGTTGAAGTCGTCGATGTGGCGTACGCCGGCGGCTTCCATGTCGTCGTAGCGCAGCTCCATCTCGCGCACGACCCAGGCCAGCGACTCGGCGGCCTTCTTCGGATTGGTGATGATGGGCGTGATCAGGTGCGGGATGCCCTGGTAGGTCGACAGCTCGACCCGCTTCGGGTCGATGAGCACCAGCCGGACCTCTTCCGGTGTCGCCCGGGCAAGGACCGAGGTGATCAGCGCGTTGATGCACGTGCTCTTGCCGGCGCCGGTCGCGCCCGCGATCAGCATGTGCGGCATCTTCGCGAGGTTCGCGGCGATGAAGCGGCCCTCGACGTCCTTGCCGAGCGCCACGACCAGCGGATGGTGGTCCCGGGTGACGACCGGGGCCCGGAGCACGTCGCCGAGGCTGACGGTCTCGCGATCGGTGTTGGGGATCTCGATGCCGATGGCCGACTTCCCCGGGATGACGTCGATGATGCGTACGTCGGGGCTCTTGACGGCGTAGGCGATGTTGCGCAACAACGCCTTGATCCGCTCGACCTTCACGGCTTGCCCGAGCTCGACCTCGTAGCGCGTCACGGTCGGACCGCGGCTGAACCCGACGACGGTGGCGTCCACGTCGAACTCGGCGAACACCTGGGTCAGCGCCTCGATGACGGCGTCGTTGACCTTGCTGCGCGCTTTGGGTGCACTGCCCTCGCGCAGCAGCGTGATCGCCGGCAGCTGATAGGCGCCGTCGTCGAGCTTGAGCTGCGCTGGTCGCGCGGCAGCAGCGGCACGTGACGGGGCAGACGGCAACGGCCCGGTCGCGGCGTCCGTCGCGGCCACACCGGACGCCACGTCGGGCAGGGTGATGACCTGGGTCGGCGCATCGTCGGGCTTGGGCTTGTCCTCGGACAGCACGGGAGAGGCGGCGAACGGCGCGTCCTCGTCGGTCGATGCCACCGACGCGTGACGCTTCCTGCCCCGCTTGAGCGGCTCGGTCACCTGCGTGCCGGCGTCGAGGTCGATGACCTGCGGGTCGTCCTTCCGCCGGTGACGCAGTGCGCGCAGCCGGTCGGGCACGGCGTGCAGCGGCGTACCGGTGACGACGAGCAGACCGAACACCGCGACGAGTCCGAGCAGCGGGATCGCGAGGTACGCCGTGACGGCGGAGGACAGCGGAGAGCCGGCGAGTACGCCGACCAGCCCGCCTGCGCCGCGGCGTGCGGCTTCCCGCGAAGGGTCACCGTGGGCGAGGTCGAGGATGCCGAGGTAGCCGGCGGCGGTCGCGATCCAGCCGATGACGACCCGGCCGCGAGGGGTGTCCTCCGGGGCCGGGCGGCGCAGCAGTCGCCAGGCGGCCACGCCGAGCGCGACCGGCAGCAGCATCACGCCGGAGCCGATGAGGGTGCGCAGCGCGACCGTCAGGTCGTGGCCGGCCGGTCCCGCCGCGCCCGCCCAGGCCCCTACCGCGATGACGAGCGCGGCAGCGAGCGAGGCGAGCCCGGCACCGTCGCGCCGGTGAGCCGGGTCGAGGTCGCGGGCGCCCCCTCCGACGCTGCGGGCGGTGCCACCGACCGCGCGCGCCACGAGCATCCAGACGGCGGAGAGCAGCCGGCCGAGCGCACGGAACAACCGCACCGTCAGCCCGGGCTGGCTGCGACGGGCAGGTGGCCGCCGGGCCGTGGTCGGGCGGGTGCGCGCCGAGGTCGAACGGGCGCGCGTCGCCGTGCTGCGCGCCGAGCTGCTGGACGGCTTGCGCGTAGCGGCGCCGGACCGCGGGCGCGCTGGCGCCTTGGTAGCCATCCGCCGACCATAACCCCTGTGTCACACGCGTCACATGAGCCACGCGGCAGGCGCTACACCTCCAGGACCACCGGGATGATCATCGGGCGGCGCCGGGAGGTGTCGCTGACCCACTTGCCGACCACCCGGCGTACCCGTTGCTGCAGCTCGTGGCGGTCCGTCGCGCCCTCGCGCCCGGCCGCCGCCAAGGACTCCTCGACCAACGGCACGACCGCCTCGAAGGCTGCGGGGTCCTCGGAGAAGCCTCGCGCGAAGATCTCGGGCGGCGCGGCGACCTTGCCGGTCACGGAGTCCACCACGACGACGATCGTGACGAAGCCGTCGCCGCCGAGGATCAGGCGGTCCTTGAGCGACTGCTCGCCGACGTCGCCCACTCCGCGGCCGTCGACGTAGACGTAGCCGGCCGGGATCGCCCCCACAATTGTGGCCCGTCCGTCGACCAGGTCGACGACCACGCCGTCCTCGGCGAGCACCACGTTGCGGCGTGGCACGCCGCTGGCGACGGCAAGCTCGGCGTGCGCTCGCAGGTGGCGCCACTCGCCGTGGATCGGCATGACGTTGGACGGCCGGGTCATGTTCAGCACGTAGAGCAGCTCGCCGGCGGGAGCGTGCCCGGAGACGTGGACCAGCGCCGTCTCCTTCGAGATGACGTGCGCGCCGAGCCGGTTGAGCCCGTTGATGACCCGGAACACCGCACTCTCGTTGCCGGGGACGAGTGAGGAGGCCAGTACGACGGTGTCGTCGGGCTCGATCCGGACCTGCGGGTGGTCGCGGTTGGCCATGCGGGACAGCGCGGACATCGGCTCGCCCTGGGAGCCGGTCGAGATCATCAGGACCTGCTCGGGCGGCAGCTGCTCGATCTCGTTGAGGTCGGCGACGAGCCCAGGCGGAATCTCCAGGTACCCGAGGTCGCGCGCGATGCCCATGTTCCGGACCATCGATCGCCCGATGAACGCCACGCGGCGGTGGTGCGCGGCGGCGGCGTCGAGCACCTGCTGCACCCGGTGCACGTGGGAGGCGAAGCAGGCGACGATGATCCGTCGCTTCGCGCCCCGGAACACGTCGTCGAGCACCGGCCCGATCTCCCGCTCCGCGGTCACGAAGCCCGGCACCTCGGCGTTGGTCGAGTCGCTCATCAGCAGGTCGACGCCCTCGGCGCCCAGGCGCGCCCAGCCGCCGAGATCGGTGATCCGGCCGTCGAGCGGGAGCTGGTCCATCTTGAAGTCGCCGGTGTGCAGGACGGTTCCGGCGCCGGTGCGCAGGGCGACCCCGAGCGCGTCGGGGATGGAGTGGTTGACCGCGAAGAACTCGCACTCGAACGGACCGAGCCGCTCGACCTGGCCCTCGCGCACCTCGAGGGTGAGCGGCTCGATGCGATGCTCGCGAAGCTTGCCCTCGACGAGCGCCAGCGTCAGCCGGGAGCCGACCAGCGGGACGTCCGGCTTCTCCCGGAGCAGATAAGGCACGGCGCCGATGTGGTCCTCGTGGCCGTGGGTGAGGACGATCGCGTCGAGGTCGTCCCAACGGTCACGCAGGTAGGAGAAGTCCGGGAGGATCAAGTCGATCCCGGGCTGCTCGGTCTCCGGGAACAGCACGCCGCAGTCCACGATCAGCAGCCGGCCGGCGTGCTCGAAGACCGTCATGTTCCGCCCGATCTCGCCGATCCCGCCGAGCGCGACGATGCGCAGGCCGTGGGCGGCTAGCGGCGGGGGCGGGCCGAGCTCCGGATGCGGGTGGGACAACGGTCGCTCAGACCGCGAGCCCGGCGGCGCGCAGGTCTTCCCGCAACAGCTCGACCTGTTCGGCAGTGGCGTCGACCAGCGGCGGCCGAGTGGTGCGGTTTGCCAGCAGGCCGAGCAGCTCCAGCGCGGCCTTGGCCATGATGGCGCCCTGCGTGCGCGTCATGATGCCGATGATCGCGGGCCAGACGTCGGCGTTGCGCCGCCGGGCCTCGGCGAGGTCGCCGCGAGCGACCGCCGCGGCGAGGGCGACGAGCTGCGGGCTGCAGACGTGTGAGACGACGCTGACCATGCCGACCGCGCCGACGGCGAGCAGCGGCAGGTTGAGCAGGTCGTCGCCGGAGTAGTAGGCGAGGTCGGTCTTGGCGATCACCTCGGTCGAGGCCGCGAGATCGCCCTTCGCATCCTTCACCGCGACGACGCGAGGGTGATCGGCGAGGCGCAACAGCGTCTCGGTGGCGATGGGCACGCCGCTGCGGCCTGGGATGTCGTAGAGCATCGACGGCAGCCCGGTCGCGTCGGCCACCGACGTGAAGTGCGCGAGCAGTCCGGCCTGGGGTGGCTTCGAGTAGTACGGCGTCACGACGAGTACGCCGGCGGCGCCCGCCTTCTCGGCGTGCTTCGCCCGCTCGACGGTGTGCGCGGTGTCGTTGGTGCCGACGCCTGCGACGACGTGTGCTCGGTCACCTACCGCCTCGACGACCGTGCGCAGCAGGCGATCCTGCTCGTCGTCGGAGGTCGTCGGCGACTCCCCCGTCGTACCGCTGATCACCAGGCCGTCGTTGCCGGCGTCCACCAGCTGCATCGCGAGGCGGGCGGCGGCGTCGAGGTCGAGCGCGCCATCCGCCGTGAAGGGCGTGACCATCGCGGTCAGCAAGGTGCCGAACGGCGCGGTCACGTCCACCACCCACTCTCGCCCTTGATTCGAAGCCGGCTACGCCGGCGCTGTCCCACTCGACGGTATCGCGGCGGGCCGAACGAAGGTCGCGCATTTGAAGCGCAAGCCGCTCGCCGAGGTCTGCCAGCCGAGGTCGGCCGACTGCTGCCACGTGGCGTCGATGGGCGGGGCGTAGACGTCACCGGGGCAGCACAGGTCGACATAGGTCACCTCGAGCCGGTCGGCCAACGGCAGCGCGGCCGCATACACCGCGGCACCGCCCACGACCCACAGGTCGCCGGTGGTCGCTGCGACCGCGGCATCGAGCGAGGACATTCGCTCTGCACCGTCGGCGGTCCATCGCTCGTCAGAGGTCAGGACGAGGTTGCGCCGGCCGGGCAGCGGCCGGACGGATGGCGGCAGCGACTCCCAGGTCAACCGGCCCATCAGCACGGTGGCGCCCATCGTGAGCGACTTGAACCTCGCCTGGTCCTCGGGCAGTCGCCACGGAATGCCACCCGCATCGCCGATGACCCCGTTGTCGGCCTGCGCCCAGATGAGCGCGACGCTCATGGCTCAGACCGCGACCGGCGCCGAGATCGCCGGATGGTGCTCGTAACCGATGAGCTCGAGGTCCTCGTAGCGGTAGTCGAACAGCGAGTCGGCTCGGCGTACCTCGATGCGCGGGAAGGGCAGTGGTTCGCGGGAGAGCTGCTCGGCGACCTGCGCCTGATGGTTGTCGTAGATGTGGCAGTCGCCGCCGGTCCAGATGAACTCCCCCGGCGAGAACCCGGTCTGTTGCGCGACCAGGTGCACGAGCAGCGCGTAGCTGGCGATGTTGAACGGCACCCCGAGGAACAGGTCGGCGCTGCGCTGGTAGAGCTGGCAGGACACCCGCCCGTCGGCGACATAGAACTGGAACATCATGTGACACGGCGGCAGTGCCATCTCGCCGATCGCGGCGACGTTCCAGGCCGACACGATCATCCGGCGCGAGTCGGGATCGCGGCGCAGCGTGTCGATCACCTGGCTGATCTGGTCGATCGAGCGGCCGTCAGGAGCAGGCCACGACCGCCACTGCACGCCGTAGACCGGGCCGAGGTCCCCGTCGGCGTCGGCCCACTCGTCCCAGATCGTCACCCCGTTGTCCTGGAGCCACTTGACGTTGCCCTCGCCGCGGAGGAACCACAACAGCTCGATGGCCACCGACTTGAAGTGCACCCGCTTGGTCGTGATCAGCGGAAAGCCGTCGGCCAGGTCGTAGCGAAGCTGGTGGCCGAACACGCTGCGGGTGCCGGTGCCGGTGCGGTCGGACTTGTGCGTGCCGGTGGCAAGGACCCGCTGCAGCAGGTCCTCGTACTGGCGGTCGGGCATGAGCCTGACGTTACCTCCCTCCAGGGACGGGAATGACCCATGACATGAACACTGGACGCCTCGCGGCCCGACTCGTGATCGGTGGACTCTTCGTCGGCCACGGCCTGCAGAAGCTGCGCGGGAGCTTCGACGGTCCCGGCATCGAGGGCACCGCGCAGATGATGGACCAGATAGAGATGCGTCCGGCGGTGCCTCACGCGTACGCCGCGGGTGTGACGGAGACCGCTGGCGGGGCCATGCTGGCGCTCGGCGCTGCCACGCCGATCGCCGCCGCGTCGCTCATCGGCGTCATGATCACCGCGATCCGGAAGGTGCACGGCAAGAACGGTCCGTGGATCACCGATCGCGGCTGGGAGTACAACGCGGTGATGATCGCGGCGCTGCTCGCCATCGTCGACGGTGGTCCCGGGCCCGTCTCGATCGATGCGCTTAGGCGCAAGTCCTCACGCGGCCCGTTCGCGATGCTCGGCGCTCTCGCCCTCGGCGCTGCGGCATCGACGGTTGCGGTGGAGCTCGGTCGCAACGGCCAGCCGCGTCAGATCGACCTGACCAGCTACGAGCCCAAGCACGCCACGGCCGAAGCCTGACCGTCGGCGAGGCTAGGCCCAGCCGAGTTCGTGCAGCCGGGCGTCGTCGATGCCGAAGTGATGGGCCACCTCATGAACCACTGTCACCCGAACCTGCCGGACCACCTCGTCGAGCGTCCGGCACCGGCGCAGGATCGGTAGCCGGTAGATCGTGATCCGGTCGGGCATCACACCCGCATACGACGTCGTCGCCCGCCGAGTGAGCGGGATGCCCTGATAGAGCCCGAGCAGGTTGGGTGAGGCGCCGAGGTCCTCGACAGCCACTGACACGTTGCTCATCTCACGACGCAAGGGCTCCGGGATCCCCTCCAGCGCCAGCTCGACCAGCGTTCCGAAAGTGTCCTCGTCGACGTCCACCACGCATCCAGTGTGTGGCTGAGATCGCGCCTGGCCTACGGGCATCGGATGCGCGAGCGTCCGATCCGGTTGACTGGGGTCATGTGGTTCGCCCTGGTCGTCGCGATCATCGGCCTGGCCTGCGCGCTCTGGCCGGAAGCCCTCGTCCGCGGCGCCCGGGTCTACCGCGGCGCGATGCCGGAGCGCTCATCGAGGACGGTACGTGCCGCGCGAGCCGCCGGCGGCCTGCTGATCGTCGCCGCGCTGCTTATTGCACTTGCCGAGGGCTGACACCATTCAGGCGTGAGCCAGGTCGCGGAATGGTTGCTCGACCCTGAGGTCGCCTATCTCAACCACGGCGCGTTCGGCGCGCTGCCGCGCCAGGTGTGGGAGGCCGCAGGGGAACTGCGGCTGGAGATGGAGCGGGATCCGGCGGAGCTGCTGATCCGGCAGCTGCCGCGACGCCTCGACGAGGTGCGGGGCCGGTTGTGTGAGCTCCTTCGCGCGGAGGAGGCGGGCGCGGTGTTCGTCGCCAACGCGACGGCTGGGACCGCAACGGTGATCTCCTCACTCGCCGCTCCGTTCGAGGCCGGCGACGAGCTGCTCACGACCGACCACCGCTACGGCGCGATCGCCGCGCAGCTGGAGCGGTCGGCACGGGAGCGAGGCACCACGTCCGTCGTCGCGCACGTGCCGCTCGACGTGACGTCCCCGACCGAGGTCGTTGCAGCGATCACCGAACGGATCACGCCACGAACGAAGCTGCTCGTCGTCGACGGCATCGCGTCGCTGTCCGGGTTCGTGTTCCCGGTTCGCGAGATCGCCGCCGCCGCGCACGAGCTCGGCGTACCGGTCCTCATCGACGCCGCCCACTGCCCCGGACAGGTCGACGTCGACGTGCTCGGATCGGGCGTCGACTTCTGGGTCGGCAACCTCCACAAGTGGATCAACTCGCCGCGCGGCGCGGGGTTCCTCTACGTCGCACCGAGATGGCGTCAGACGATCCGGCCGCAGTCGGCGTCGCACGGCTTCGCCGGCTCGCTGCACGAAGCCTTCGACTGGACCGGCACGTTCGACCCGGTCACGATCCTGGCCGTGCCGGCGGCGCTCGACTTCTGGCAGCGCCACGGCGGGTGGGACGAGGTGCGCGCAACACAGCGCAGCATCGTCGACGACGGTGCCGCCCGCGTCGCGAAGGCGCTCGGCACTGAGGTGGCGATCGCCGACGAGTTCACCGCGGCGATGCGGATCATCGAGCTGCCCAAGGTGTTGGACGCCGACACGGCCCGCTCCCTCGAGACGACTCTCGCCGAGAGCTACCGCATCGAGCTGTCGTTGATGCCGTTGCACGGCAAGAGCTGGGCGCGGGTCTGCGGGCAGATCTACAACGAGCCGAGTGACTACGAGCGTCTCGGCGAGGCTCTGGTGGCGCTACTCCAGACCGAGTAGCCCGTCGATGCCCACGGTCAAGCCCGGTCGGGACGTGACGTTGCGCACCGCGAGCAGTACGCCCGGCATGAACGACTCGCGCGAGAGCGAGTCGTGGCGAATCGTCAACGTCTCTCCGTCACCGCCGAGCAGGACCTCCTGATGAGCGACGAGCCCGGCGAGGCGCACCGCGTGGATCCGCACATCGTTGACGTCGGCGCCCCTCGCGCCGGCGATCTCCTGGGTCGTTGCGTCGGGTGACTTCCGGCCGGCGCGCGCCTCGGCGATCAGCTCCGCGGTACGCCGTGCCGTGCCGCTCGGGGCGTCCACCTTGTTGGGGTGGTGCAGCTCGATGATCTCGACGGAGTCGAAGTACGGCGCCGCAACGGCGGCGAACCGCATCATGAGCACCGCCGCGATCCCGAAGTTGGGAGCGACCAGCACCCCGACGCTCGGCGCGTCGTCGAGCCGGCGGCGAAGCGTTGCCAGCCGGTCCTCGTCGAACCCGGTGGTACCGACCACGCAGTGCAGACCACGTTCGATGCACCACGCGAGGTTGTCCATGACGGCGGCCGGGGTGGTGAAGTCCACAACCACCTCCGCCGCGGTCAGCGGATCGCGCGGGTCGCCGACGTCGACGGCGGCGACGAGCGTAAGGTCGCTGGCGGCCTCGACGGCACGGCAGACCTCCGCGCCCATCCGGCCCTTCGCGCCGAGCACCCCGACCTTGGTCATGCGACGAACCGTTCGCCCTTGTTGTAAGGACCGATGACGGCGAGCGAAGTGGGCCGGGAGAACAAGTCGGCGGCGACCTCGCAGACATCGTCGAGGGTGACCGCATCGATCGCGGCGAGGACCTCGTCGACCGTCATCAGCTCGCCGTACACCAGCTCGCTCTTGCCGAGCCGGCTCATGCGCGAGCCGGTGTCCTCGAGGCCGAGCACGAACCCGCCGCGCATCTGACCGCGTCCGCGCTCGAGCTCGGCCGGTGTCAGACCCCGGTCGGCCACCAGCGACAGCTCCTCGCGGGAGAGGTCGAGCACCTGCTGCACCCGCTTCGGGTGGCAGCCCGCGTAGACGCCGAACATCCCCGCGTCGGCGTAGTGCGAAGCGAAGGAGTACACCGAGTACGCCAGGCCGTGGCGCTCGCGCACCGACTGGAACAGCCGCGACGACATGCCGCCCCCCACCGCGGCGTTGAGGACGCCGAGGGCGAACCGCCGATCGTCCGCGCGCGCCAGCCCGGCGCAGCCCAGCACCAGGTTCGCCTGCTCGGTCTGGCGGTGATGGACCAACGAGCCAACCGTGAAGGCGGGTGCCTTGCGGGCGGCCCGCGGAACCGCAGGCACTGCCGAGTCGTCGATCGCGACGTCCGCGAACGCCTTCTTCACCAGGCGGACGAGCTGCGCGTGGTCGATGTTGCCGGCGGCGGTGATCACGAGCTGCTGCGGCCGGTAGCGCCGCCGGTAGTAGCCGGCGACCGCGTTGCGGGTCATCGCCTCGATCGACTCGACCGACCCCAGCACCGGTCTGCCGAGCGCGTCCGAGGGCCAGACCAGCGAGGCGAACGTGTCGTGGACGGAGTCGCCCGGGTCGTCTTCGTGCATGGCGATCTCTTCGAGGATCACGCCGCGTTCGTTCTCGACCTCGGCGGAGGAGATGACCGAAGAGGTGACCATGTCGCAGATCACGTCGACCGCGATCGCCACGTCGACGTCGAGCACCCGGGCGTAGAAGCAGGTGTACTCCTTCGCGGTGAACGCGTTGAGCTCCCCGCCGACCTCGTCGAGCGCGGCGGAGATCTCCAGCGCGTCGCGCCGCTTGGTGCCCTTGAACAGCAGGTGCTCGAGGTAGTGCGAGGCACCGGACAGCGCCGGCGTCTCGTCCCGGGAACCGACCCCGATCCAAACGCCGAAAGCGACCGACCGTACGCCGGGAACCGTCTCCGAGAGCACCCGGATCCCGCCTGGCAGCACAGTCCGCCGCATCACCCCGCCGTCGGGCGAGGTGAGCAGCGTCTGCGTCGAACCGGGTCGCTGCGCCCGTCCGGCGAGGTCGACCGGCACGGTTACTCCGCGGCGGAGTCCGCTGCCGGCTCGGCGGCGTCGTCGAGCACCGGCACGAGCGACAGCTTGCCGCGCGGGTCGATCTCGCCGATCTCCACCTGCACCTTCTGGCCGACGGCCAGCACGTCCTCGACGTTCTCCACGCGCTTGCCGCCGGCCAGCTTGCGGATCTGCGAGATGTGCAGCAGCCCGTCCTTGCCCGGCATCAGCGACACGAAAGCGCCGAACGTCGTCGTCTTCACGACGGTGCCCAGGTAGCGCTCGCCGACCTCCGGCAGCTGCGGGGACACGATCGAACGGATCGCGCGCAGCGCGGCCTCCGCCGCCTCGCCGCCGACCGCCGA